>CAZBCO010000391.1:0-5307 GCA_964490295.1 uncultured Planctomycetota bacterium | reverse complement strand
TTCCGGGGGGTGTTCGGGCTTCTCGTGGAACTCGACGACGCGCCCTTCGCTGTCGGTTACGGCGACGCCCAACTGATGTGCCGCGCGTTCGACGGGCATGAGAGCACAGGCCATCGTCAACTCGGCCTCGTGAGCGAGGTGGTATTCGAGCATCGGGCGGTAATCCATCTTATAAACGTGATCGCCGGAGACCACCAGGACGGTTCGCGGGCGCTCGTGTTCGAGCAGATCAATGTTCTGAAAAATGGCGTCGGCGGTGCCCAGATACCACTGGTGCGAGGCCCGCTGCTGGGGCGGCACCACGTTGATATACTCGTCGAGTTCAGGGCGAAAGATGTTCCAGCCGAATTGCAGGTGCCGCTGGAGCGAATAGCTCTTGTATTGGGTGAGCACGTTGATGCGCCGCAGCCCGGAGTTAATGCAGTTGGAGAGCGTGAAGTCAATAATCCGGTAGATGCCGCCAAAGGGCACGGCGGGCTTGGCCCGGTCGCGTGTCAGCGGGTAGAGCCGCTCTCCCTGGCCGCCGGCCAGCAGCATCACAAGTGTGGTCTTCAAGTCATCGGTGGTTCGGAAGCCAGGCACGGGGCCCTCACTGATCGTTAGCGTCGTCGGCCTTCTTCTGGAGCAGCTTCTTGATCGTCGCCTTCAATTCAGTCAGGTCCGACTGCTTGATGACATAGGCATCGGCGGACCAACTCAAGAAATTGTCTTTGTAAGAGGCGTAGGCCGTGTTAAGAATCACGGGCAAGGTGTTGTGCTGGCTGAGGATTCGCCCCATCGCCTCGATGCCGTCCATTCCCGGCATGCTGATATCCATCACCACCAGGTCGGGCTGGACGGTCTTTACGATATTGACCGCTTCGCGCCCGTTCTTGGCCAGGACAATTTCGTAACCTTCCGCCTCCAATTCGGCCTGGTACAGCAAAGCCTGGTTGGTGTCGTCTTCGACCAAAAGAATCCTATTCATTTTGCCTCTCCTTCTTCGTGATTCCCTCTTGTACTGCCCGTCTGAGCGTCCCGGATGCGACTCCGTTCGAGGGACGCCTGCCGACGCCGGGACGTGGCGGGCACATCCGCGGGCAGCGATATGGTAAAGGTGGTACCGGAACCCAGCTTACTCTCGACACTGATGTCGCCGCCGTGGTCCACAACAATTTTCCTCGTCACCGCCAATCCCAGCCCGGTCCCATCCGGGCGCGTGGTGAAGAACGGGTCGAACAGGTTGGGCAACATCTCTTGCGCAATGCCCTTACCCGTGTCGCTGATGTCGATCCAAACCATGCCCTCATCAAGGCGTGTCCGGACGGTGACCACGCCGCCGTCGCTCATCGACTGCGCTGCATTCTTGATGATGTTGAGCAGAGCCTGCTTCAACTGCTCGGCATCCAACATCACCAGGGGCAGATTCGGGTCAAGCTGTTCTTCAACCGTTACATTGTACGCCTTCAGTTCCTCGCTGAGCAAGACACTGGTATTACGAATGATCTGATTGATCTTGGTTGGGCGTTTCCACGGGGCCGAGGGCTTGCTGAAATCCATCACGTTGGCCAGAATCTTTTCGAGACGGGCGACTTCTTCGATAATGATGCCGATGCTTCGCGTACAGGGATGATCGGGATCCAGTTGGCGCTGGATATTACGGGCAAAGCCGCCAATGGTCACCAGGGGGTTGCGAATCTCGTGGGCGACGTGGGCGGCCACCTCGCCGACGGCGGCCAGCTTTTCGGATTGCACCAGTTTGCCCTGGGTCTCGCGCAGCTCGCGGTAGGCCTCCTGTAATTTGCCGATCTGCTTGTGCAGGGCGTCGTAAGCCTCGGCGTTCTCAATGGCCAAGCCGACGTGGTTGGCGTAGATGGTCAGCAGCTCGATCTGGTCGGGCGAAATCGGGCGGCCGGAATACAGGTTATCGACCACGATGGCCCCCACGGCCTCGTCCTTGGCCACCAGCGGAACGCAGACAAAGCTGTCGCTGCCGACAATTTCACGGAATTCCCGCCCCACACGAGCGTCGTTTTGTGCGTCAACGACCTGGGCGACTTGCTTGTCGCGCACCACCCGCACAATCAGCTCCTCGCTGTCCAGGGGAAACGTCAGTCGCTCGGCGATATGATAGAGGGGCATCTCTTCGTCGGGGCGGCCGTCGTCGGCTTCGTTCAAAAGCTGCTTGAACGACTTGCCCTCTTCATTCATACTCTGCCAGATGCGAGCGGCGTCCTCGGGATCTTTCGGGCCTACCGCCAGACGGCCTTCCAGACGATTCCTGGCCTTGTTCACCATCAACAGGATCGCCCGGTTAAACCCCAGCGCCTGGCCGGAGGTGGCGCAGGTCAGCACCAGGCGCAGCAGGCGCTTCAGGTCGAGGGTGGTCTGCACGGCTTCGTTAATCTGCCGCAGCATCGAGAGCTGATAAGCATGCTCAACGCTTTGCGTGACATCTTCTAAAAGCACCAGGGCGCTTTGCTGAATCCCAATGCCGATGGAAGAGACGTGCAGGTTGAAAAGGCGATCAAGAACAGGCGGCATTACCTGCTTGACGTTCGAGACATCAATGGCCTGCCCGGTGTCCTGTGCCGAGCGGATCGCATCGATCAGCCCGCCTTCGTGCAGGAACCAGGTACTGAAGACCTCGCCGATATCGTGGCCGATAATCTCCTCGCGCTCCTTGCGGCGCAGGCGGCAGAACGTGTCGTTGACAATCTGAACCCGCATGTCGTTATCGATCGCGACCAGGGCCGCCGGAATGTTGGCGATGATGCTTTCGTTGAATTCCTTGAGCAGGCGAGTCTCTTCGTAGAGCCGTGCGTTATCAATGGTCTGCGCGATCTGCCCGGCAAAACTTTCGAGGGCGCCGATGTCCTCTTCATCGAAGGCATTGGTTTCGCGGCACTCGACATTGATAACCCCCATCACCTTCTCACCGACGCTGATGGGCACACAAAGCTCGGACCCCATGGTGGCCTCGCCCGCGAAGGCCACCACACGACGTGGCTCTTTGCTGACATCGTTGGCGAGAATAGTCTCCCCCTGCACCGCCGCGGTGCCCACCAGCCCGACGCCGAGCTTCTGGCGATACCCTACGGTGGTCAGTTCGCGATAGGCTCCGGCTTGGGCCATCAAGACCACATCGCCGGCGTCGTCGTCCACCAGGAAGATGCCTACGTCGTAATAGCCGAAATAATGCTGAATGGAGCCGGCCACGGAGTCCAGCACGTCGATCATGTCAAACTGGGCCATCGCCTTGCGGCCGATTTCGTTGATGATGGCCAGTTTACCGTGCCGTTTGCGCAACTGCGTGAGGTGGCGCCGACGCTCAATGGCTCCGGTGAGTTGCTCGGCAATAAGTTCCAGAAACCGCAGGTTATCGCCGCCGTATTGCTGCGGCTCACGGCTGGCCAGGAGCATCACCCCGGTGACCCCGTCGCGCCCGATCATCGGCACCAAGACACAGGAGCGCATCGCCTGCCCGACCAGCCGGTCGTATTCCGGAAAGCCGTGCAAGGGGCAGGTATCGTTCAGCTCGGGGCACACCAGAGGTTCGCGGTCGGCGGCCACCTCAGCCACCGCCGACCCGTCCAGCGGATAGGTTCGGCTCCAGTCGGCGTCCGTCATCTCCGCGTCCGCCGAAGCTCGATGGGAGGTGGTCTCCACGCGATAGATGTTCAGCGCTCTCTCAATGGCCGTGACCGCGATCAAGTCAAACGCCATGAAGCGAGCGATCTCGAAGCCGACGATGTGGATCACACCGTCGAGGTCTTCCGCCGAAACGATGGCGGTCGTCGTCCGCACCAGCGACGCCAGGCGTTCCGATTTCTCGCGGAGGGCCTGCTCCAGACGTGCGACGACATCACCGACAGGGGGCGAAGGCCGGCCGTTTTGAACCGATGACGGTCTGCTCTCGCTCATGGAAGCCCTCGAAGCGAATTGGAAGAACCGCCGCGCGCACAACCGCGCAGCCCCCGGCTCTCTGGATTGCTCTACCTTAGTCTATACCATAAACCGGGCGTTCGTCAACCGGTTCATTCGGCCCGGGGTTCTGTCTAAGCGAAGCCCTGCAAGGATTTATCAGACACGGGAACAGCCCCTCAAAGGCCGAGCACGTCTTCCATCGAATAGAGGCCCGGCTTTTTCCCGACAATAAACCGCGCGGCCCGCAGGGCACCTCGGACAAAGGTGTCTCGGCTGTGGGCGCTGTGCTTTAATTCAATGTGCTCACCCAGAGCACCGAACAACACGGTATGTTCGCCGACAATATCTCCGGCCCGCACGGCGTGGATGCCGATCTCCGCCGGAGAGCGCTCTCCCACGATGCCCTGCCGCCCATAAACCCCGACTTCGCTAAGCTGACGCCCCACCCCTTCGGCGGCGGCCTGGGCCAGCTTGAGGGCCGTGCCACTGGGAGCGTCCTTCTTATACCGATGATGGGCCTCGATGATTTCGATATCGACCGCCTCGCCCAGAGCCTGCGCCGCCGCTCGAACCAGTTTGGCGAGCACGCTAACACCCACGCTCATGTTGGGGGCGACCACACAGGGCACGTTACCGGCGACCCGGCGCAGACGGTCGATTTGCTCTTCGGTCATCCCCGTGGTCCCAATGACCATCGCCACGCCCGCCTCCGAACAGGCCGCGGCTCTCGCCAGGGAGGAATCGGGCGAGGTAAAATCGATCAGCACGTCGGGAACCACGTCCATCGCTTCCGTGAGCCTCACGGTCAACGGGCCGACACCGGCGATCTCGCCTGCGTCTCGGCCCAAGTCCTGATGGCCGGGCTGCTCCAGAGCCGTCACCAGTTGCATACCGTCTGCCTCGGCGACCAAGGCCACCAGCCGCTGTCCCATACGCCCTGCCGCACCGTTGATTCCGATACGGAGCATTCCCAGCCCTCCGAGAGAGTTATGACTTCAACAGGCGGAGTATATTTCCAACCCGGTGTCTTGTCAAACCGTGCGGTTTATTTATGACGGTTTACAGGCTTGCCGGATGGGCAGTTCGTTGCTATAATCTCGCGTCGAGTTCCCGCGTTGAGGGCTGGCCAGATATGTGGACGAAGCGGATACTGATTTTTCTCCCCCTGGGCGTGGCCCTTTTCCTGCTTCAATCCTATTTCTGGGTTCCCACCTACGAAGAGCAAGCCAAGGCCACCTCAGACCGCCTGAGCCATCATATTACCGCCTCGATTGGCGATGCCGAGATACTGAACCCCATTCTCAATGCAGACACCGCGAGCAGCACTATTTGCGGCATGGTATACGAGGGCTTGCTCGACCGTGACGAGGACCTGAATTGGCGTGGCCGTCTGGCCAAGAG
>CAZBCO010000390.1:0-4209 GCA_964490295.1 uncultured Planctomycetota bacterium | reverse complement strand
CTCAAGTTCGCGATGCGAAGGGAAAACGTGATCCCGCTGAGCAAGATGCTGGCTCGGCGGCTGTGTGAGACCGGGATATCCGGCCGGGTACAGATGATCATTCCCGTGCCCCTGCATCGTCGCCGACGACGCGAGCGCGGATTCAATCAATCGGAGCTCCTGGCCCGCGAGGTAGGTCGTCTGCTGGACCTCCCGGTCCGCTCCCATTGCCTCCGCCGTGTGACCGACACCCCACCGCAGACGCTGACCATCCTCCCCAGCGACCGACGAGCCAACGTGAAGGGGGCTTTTGCGGTGCGACGCGACCCGCGCCTGCAAGGCAAAACCGTGCTGCTGGTGGATGACGTGCTGACCACCGGGGCGACAACCGACGAGTGCGCTGCCGTCCTCAAACGGGCCGGCGTGAAACACATCTTCGTTGGCACCGCCACACGTCGCATGCGCACTCCCGCCCGCCAAGACGGCCCGGAAGACGCATAAGGCCCTCCCCGTATGCCGGGGAGGGCCTTATACAAACATCAACACAAGGATTTGATCAGGCCGGTTCGACGGCCGTGACGCCAGGGACCTTTTCCTTGAGGCGAGCTTCAATGCCGCGCTTCAGGGTGATCTGGGCCATCGGGCAGCCGCCGCAGGCACCGGTCAGCTTGACCTTGACCACGCCGTCGGCACCCACGTCAACCAGCTCAACATCGCCGCCGTCGTTCTGAAGATGCGGACGCACCTCATCGAGCACGGCGATGACTTGGGCCTTCAGTTCTTCAACGCTCATTATTTTTCTCCTGTCCTCCCTCGGAAACACAAAACCGGACCGAGGGGGTTACGCCTCGGTAATGGCTGAACTGGGGCAGGTGTCCACGCACTGGCCGCAATCGACGCACTTCGCGGCATCAATCGAGTACTGGCCATCCTTCTCACAAATCGCATCGGCCGGGCACACGTCGGCACACTGACCGCAGGACACACAGGCATCGGTGATACTATAAGCCATTCAACCTTTCCTCCATTGCCTCCCACAAAATCAAACACACATGACAACGCCTTTGTATACCAGATACTGCGTATCGCGTCAATTTGTTTTTGACTTGTTGGGGAACCTGCGCTACTATTTTGTGGCGTTTGATAACATCAGACTTTTATGCAGAGGAGAAGCCAATGGCGTTTCGTCCAAGAGTTGCGGTCATCGGTCTGGGTATGGGGCGCGGGCACGCCGTCGCTGCCTCCGAAAACCCTCTGGCCGACCTGGTGGCGTTGTGTGACATCAATGAGCAGGCCCTTGCCGCGCAGTGCTCTAAATTAGACGCCGCCGGATATACGGACTACAAAAAGATGCTGCGCGAGGTGAAACCCGATATCGTCTCGGTCTCCCTGCCCAACGTACTCCACAAGTCGGTCACCATCGACGCCCTGAAGGCTGGGGCGCACGTCATCTGCGAGAAGCCGATGGCAATGAATACGCGCGAGGCCGAACAGATGCTCGCGGTGGCCCGGGAGACCGAACGGCGCCTGATGATCAACTTGTCGTTTCGGTTCACAGGGGAGGCGAAGGCCCTGAAACAGGTGGTCGATGCCGGGACGGTGGGCGATGTCTATTTCGCCCGCACCGGGTGGCATCGCTCCCGCGGCATCCCCAAGTTCGGCGGCTGGTTCGGCCAGAAGAAGTTATCCGGCGGCGGGCCGCTGATCGACCTGGGGGTGCATCGCATCGACCTGGCCCTGATGCTGATGGGGGACCCCACCCCGGTCACCATCACCGCAAGCACCTACAATCCCATCGGCAGCCGGCTGGCCAAAGAGCAGAAAAAGGCCTTCGACGTCGAGGACTTGGCCGTCGCCAGCATCCGCTTCGAGAACGGGGCCACGATGCACGTCGAGGTCAGCTGGGCTCTGAATTGCGAACGCAAGGAAGAGATGTTCACCTATCTCTACGGCACGAAAGCGGGGCTGTGTCACCGCAACAGCACCGAAGGATATGACTTTGAGGCCTGTGTGTTCGGCGAGTGGAACGGGACCTACGTCTCGTCCAAAATCAAGAGCGTCCCGAAGCCCGAAAACTCGATGAACCATTTTATCGATGTACTGGTGAACGGCGTGACGCCCGTCGTCACGGCCGAAAACGGCGTCACCGTGATGAAGATTCTTGACGGCATCTACAAATCGGCGAAGCTCGGCAGGGAAATACGGGTTTAGGTCCGCTCGCTGCTTTCCCGACAGCCCTACACCGCCGCGTGTGCGTAAAGGGTGCGCAGCGGCTCCGGCCCCGTGCAGCGACGGGCGTGCGGTGTGTTCGGCGGGATATAAACCGCGGAGCCGAGCCTGACGTCCACCACCGCATCGCCGACCTGCACCTGCCCTTCCCCGCCGATCACGAACAACGCCTCGTGGTCGGCGTGGGTTTGTAACGGGCCGAACTGTGTGGAGTCCGTGGACGAAACGCACATCGATGTCTCGGTCACGGGCCGGTCATCGCCGGGCTTGCCGTGCGAATAGACCAGAAAGACCGGGGCCTCCGCCGTGCGACGGGTGCAGTGCTTAACCCCAGGCCCCACACGGAGCGTCACACCGGGCTTTGCGGTGAAGAACTCATCGCCCACGCGAATCTGCCCCTCCCCGGAAACGACGTACAACTCCTCCAAGTCCTCGTGCTGTTGGACCTGGCCGAATTCGGGCTGAAAATATTCGGCGATGCCCAGACTGAAGCCCGACCCGGCCGGCACCTGCGGCCCGCCAATTAAGTCCTTGCTCCAACGGTCGTCATAAACGTCGCGCTCAATCGCTGACTCGTGAA
Source organism: uncultured Planctomycetota bacterium (assembly GCA_964490295.1). GTDB lineage: Bacteria > Planctomycetota > PUPC01 > PUPC01 > PUPC01 > CAZBCO01. The sequence goes on along the minus strand of CAZBCO010000390.1, from coordinate 1,421 downwards.
CGCTGATCCTGTCCTGCATCGTATCCCTCAAAAAACAAACACATAAGTAGTGACGCCACAATAAACCATATTGAGTGTCATGGTGCAAGCATGAATCCGTTGCGTTGGCAGCGAGGGTGCATGTCAATTTGAGGAAAAGAAAAGGGCAAAACATGTCGATATAGACTCTGTAGGGAGTCTTCGGAAGTGCAGGAGGGACTGCGATGGACCGGCAGGAGTTTTTGGTGTTGGCGGTGACGATGTGGGATGCCTGCGAGGAGGCGGTAACGCGGGCTTCGAGCGGGCAGGTGATTCGGGAGCGTTTTTTAGCCCTGGTCCGCCGGGCGGCGCCCCGTGCCCTGCTGCGCTACGTCCGGAATCATCAAGAGATCATGAACTCCCCGGCGTTCCGAAAGCGGGGGCTGCCACAGGGGAGCGGCATGGTGGAGAGTGCCTGCAAGACCCTGGTGCTGGGGCGGCTGCTCCTGGCGGGGTGCCGTTGGAACGCCCGCTCCGCCGAAGCGCTCCTTTCGGTGCGTTCGGTGGTGATGAGTGGGCAGTGGGAACGATTCACCGCAAGCCGCTATGCCTTTCAGGTGCCCTCAAATTGACATGCACCCGGCAGCGAAGCGATCTCCAGTTATTCACGTAAGGATTATTGACGTTTTGTGATTATGCGATAAGATTCGATCCTAAAGCAGGATCCGGGCACATCCATTGTCGCAAGGACCATGTCGCCGAAGGCATTCAGTTCGACCTCGCCCCCGCCACCTGCATGGCGCAGTTCACCAACCGCTGGCCTGATGGCGACGGCACACTGGGGTTCTTCGAATACGTGGTGGACGGCCTGCACATTGACAAAAGGTTCATCCCGCTGGAGCGCGTCTCGACGCGCCGGGATGCATACGGCCCCGGCGGCCACCCCTTGCCCGAAACGCGCGACTACTCCATCGCTTGGGAAAAGTGATGAAGCCCTCAAGAGAACGCCTGTTCAAAGCTGCATCGTTCCGGGAGAACCCAAACGGGTGCCGAAGCGTTTCTCGGGGCTCTTGCGGAAGGTCTTGCCTTGCTCAGCGGCGGGCTGGCTGACGGAGGGCGAAAGCGTGGACCACGCCATCCAGGGTTTTGATGTAGCCCGTGCCGCCGGAGCGGACGAAGCCGTTGCAAGAGCGGAGGCCGGCAAGATACCATTCGGCTTCGCCGGTGCTCTTGTCAAGGGCAACCAGCCGGCCGCCCTCGCGGGCATCGGCGAGGTGAAGCAGCCCGCCGGAGCGTGTGATCGGCCCGCAGCCCTGGGCCGCATAGGTCCAAGCGGCTTCACCCGACGCGGCGTTCAGGGCGACGATTTTATCGGCCCGCACATAGAGTGTCCCGTCCTCCGCCAGCAGATGATGCACACGAGCCACCTCGTGCTGCCATAGCAGCGTTCGCTCGCCCCGGTC
>CAZBCO010000389.1:0-4828 GCA_964490295.1 uncultured Planctomycetota bacterium | reverse complement strand
CCGCCTCGGCGTGGCCCAGGGTCGAGACCACCGCCGCCGCCTCGTTCAGGTAAGCCCGCCAGGGCCACAACCCATCCACCAGCGTCGGGTTGAGTTCCTTCAACATCGCCTCCTCACCCGCCACACGGCGAGACGAATCCCAAGCACCATCACCCGCCCGGCCCACACCGGCACGTTTATGTTATATCGACAGAAATGAAACAAAACTTTAATGGATATATGGTAAGGGCGAGGGGAGGGGGCTAAGGCTTTTCCACGGAAAAGCTTGCTGGGGCTTCTTGCCTGTTGTAGGATGTGTCCATCGGTTTTAGGATCGGGGCCAACGCCTGGAGACGGTGTTGGAACGTGACTCCATCAACGAGGTTTTCAAAGCAATGTATGTGCCAATTCATCAATTTCCGCAAAGTGTGTTCGATCAAAATCGCGAATATCGAAAACGTTGGGAATCATTGGAAGGCAGACGTGTTCACGACCAGGTAATGAATTTGATCAGGGAAGGAGCGGGCAAGCACTTCTTAGATACAATATCCGAGTCAGAAGAAATTTTTGAAGATTCGTGGGATTTGAAAGGCGTATCTGTTTCTGGAGAGAATATCACGTTCCCCCAGAATGACACGTTTATGGGAGTGGATTTCTCTTACTCGGCGTTCTCTAACACAAAGATGAAGAACGCGGTTTTTAGTTGTACGATGCAGTTTGTTGTATTCCATAACTGTACTTTTGAGAAGTGCCTGTTCGAATTTAACAGATGTCACGCTTCCCGTTTTGAAAAGGTGACCTTTATTGACTGCGATTTTGTCGAAAGTAATGCGTTCACGAACTGTTCCTTCGATGATACGTCGTTCACGAAGACCTTCTTCTCTGAAAATGTTTTTCTGGATTGCAGGTTCGATAATGAGACATATGTCGGCGAGCTCCCTCGAACCCCGGTTTTATCGAGACGCCCAATAAATCTTCCCGATTCCTCAGTTTCGGATATCTACAACGGGATCAAAGAAGCTTACCGAGCGGGTGGGGTTGTTACCAAAGCCAGAGAATACCTTTTTCGGCAGCTTCACGCCGCCACACGCTACAACAGCGAGAATTGGAAGGAGAAAACGGTTGGCATTTTGTCTGAATACGTCACAGGTCACGGCCTGCGACCTGTTAGAGTGCTTCTTACCATCGCGATAGTTTTCACAGTTGTACTGAGTCTCTTTTGTTATGAGGTGCCTTGGCATGATGCACTTTTATTGACTTGCGGGGCCATGTTTACTTTCGGAGCGAAAGCTGATTTGCTTGATGGCATGGGAGTGTTCTACCCGTTTCTTTACGTACTGAGTTCTTTTGCGGGTATTACGCTCACTGCTCTATTCATCGCCGTCGTTTTCAATAGGTTGGTTCGAGAGAAATAGCAGCGGACGGCAGAACTGCTGGCACTTAATTGTGGCTTTGATCGACCATTCTTCAAAGCCAAGGATGGCGCGTTATCTCCGGCACTGTGGTTCAGAACCGTTACACACTTTGCAGTCTCAAAAAGTGGGGTTCTTCTTCCTTGGACGGCCTTGCTTATGGTATGGTTTTAACATGAATGTTGTTCGTCCCAAGGTAGCGTTGGTGAAGTGCCCGGACTATGGGCGGGCGACGGTGGAGCGCGCTGTGAATCGGCTGCTCGACCTGTTGGGCGGTATCGGGCCGCTCATCCCGTCCGGATCCGGCGTGCTGATCAAGCCGAACATGCTGGCGGCCCATCCGCCGGAGGCGGCGGTGACCACCCACCCGGAGGTGCTGCGGGCGGTGACGCGGCGGCTTGTCGAGGCGGGCGGTCGCGTGACCATCGGCGACAGCCCCGGCATCGGCTCGTTCGCCTCGGTCGCGGCCAAGACCGGCCTGGCCCAGGTGGCGGAGGAGCTCGGCGTCCGGGCCGAGCCGCTGGACGACCCGGTCGAGGTGCCGCGGCCCGCCGGGGCGCGGTTCCGGCGGCTTCGTCTGGCCCGGCGCGCGGTCGAGGCCGAGGTGATCGTCAACCTGCCGAAGGTCAAGACGCATCAGCAGATGTTCCTCACCCTTGCGGTGAAAAACCTGTTCGGCTGCGTTGCGGGCCGGGAGAAAATCGCGTGGCACCTGAGCGCGGGGCGGGACGCCGCGCTGTTCGCACGGGTGCTGGTCGAAATCGGGGCGGCCCTGCGGCCCGGCTTGAATCTGGCCGACGGGGTGGTGGGGATGGAGGGCACCGGGCCGTCGCACGGCGAGGTGCGTCCCTTCGGGTTCCTGGCGGCGAGCACCGATGCCTTTGCTCTCGACGCGGCACTGACCCGGCTGCTGGGGTTCCGGACGGAGGACGTGCCGCTGTTCGCGGCGGCGGAGGCGGCTCGGGCGGACGGCATGGACTTGGGAGCGGGCGATTGGGACGCGGTGGACTGGCTGGGGGACCCCCCGGAGGCCGTGGCTCCGGGCCGGGTGAAGCCCCCGATTATGGGGCGGCTGATGTTTGTGCCCCCGTTCTTCGCCCGGCGGCTGCGGCGATTCTTGACGGTGCGGCCCCGAATTCAAGCCGAGGTGTGCCGGGCCTGCGGGGTCTGTGTCGCCTCATGCCCCGCCCAAGCGATGAAAATCATTGACCGGAAGGTGCAAATTGACGATACTTTGTGTATTCGGTGCTTCTGCTGTCAGGAGCTATGTCCGCATGATGCGGTGCGAGTCAGGCGGGGGCTGTGGGCTCGCCTGTTCTCCAGGTAAAGAGGGGTATGGATTTGGACATTGAAGTCAGCAAGTCGCCTGGCGTGACGGTGGTCGCGTTCGCGGGTGAGACGGTCTCGCGTGACGACCAGGCGAAGGTGTCGGAGGTATTGGATGCGGCGTTGGCCGAGGGCGAGCGTCGGTTTGTGTTCGACCTCTCCGCGGTGCCCTATCTTTGTTCGCTGGGCATCGCCGTGCTGGTGGCCGCGCATGTCAAGATCGGGCGGCAGGACGGCCGGCTGCACCTGGTCAATCCGCGGCCCAAGGTGATGCAGATTCTGGAGATGACCCGTGTCGCCAGTGTGTTTCAGACGTTCGGCAGTGTCGAGGATGCGTTGAACGCAGAGTGAACCCCAGGAGTTGAGGGCCGGTGACCGTATGCCTGTGAATGCCGACAAAGTGCTGTGTTTTGACCTGCGAAGCACGCGGGAAGGGATCAACCAGATTACGGACCAGCTCTCCCGGTTCTTCGAGCAGGCCCACTTGGGCGACCAGGCGACGTTTGACCTCAAGCTCGCCGCCCAGGAGGCGGTGGTCAACGCCGTCGAGCACGGCAACGAATGCGACGAGTCCAAGCAGGTCCACGTCACCTGCCGCATCGGCGCTGATGCCGTGGTGATCACCGTCAGCGATGAGGGCCGCGGGTTCGACCCCGCCCAGGTGCCCGACCCGACCCTGCCGGAGAATATTCTCCGCGAGCACGGCCGCGGCCTGTTCCTGATGCGAAGCCTCTGCGACGAAATCCGCTACAACGCCAAAGGCAACGAAATCACCATCGTCAAAAAGCTGTAAATCCTTGCGTAGGATAGGCTTACGCGCGTGGGGCGTCTCTCTTTATGCTTTTTGAACCGGGTGAACTCGCTCGCAGCGCGGGCACTTGACCTGGGGGGACTTGAAGGCGGGGGGAATCTTCAGCCGGGCACCGCAGGCGCAGTTGATGAAGGTGAATTGGTTCAGCTTGAACAGCAGGTCACCGGTCTCCCGCACTTTCTGAGTGCGGCTCGGCTTCTCCGTGGCGGGCTGGTCTTCCTCCCACGCGGGCCGCACGCCCACCGGCCGGGAGGCCTTGACCGCGCTCTCCGGCACCACCGAGCTTCCGCCGTGAGCCTTGCGGTACGCCGCCTCGTAATCGGCCAGCGACGCCCCGGCCATCGACCGGAGCACGCGGACGCGGTCTTCCGTCGGCGGGTGCGTCGAGGTCAGGCCCGCCGCGGCAAAGGCCACCGAGGCGGCTCGCGGCGGCACGATGTACATCGGGGCCATCGCGCGGTTCTTGCTCTCGGCCATCCCCGGATCCCGCGAAATCTTCTCCAGCGCCGAGGCCAGCCCCTCCGGATAGCGCGAGGACTGTGCCCCGCAGGCATCGGCGAGGTATTCCCGGCGGCGCGAGAGCGCGAAATAGAGCAGTTGTGCCGCGATGGGGCCGACGATCGCCAGCACGATGCCGACCACCATCAGAATCGCCTGAGCCTGGTTGCCGCCGTCGCTGCGTCGGCTGCTGCGGTGGCGTCCGCCCGAAAACCAGAGGTAACGCAGGAAGAAATCGCTGAGCAGGGCGACCACGCCCACCATCACCGCCGCGACCATCACGTAGAGGATATCGCGGTTCTGGATGTGGGCCAGCTCGTGGGCCACCACCCCTTGCACCTCGTCGCGGTTCAGCCGGTTCAGCAGCCCGGCGGTCACCGCCACCGAGGCGTGCTCCGGGTTCCGGCCCACGGCAAACGCATTGGGGCGAGGGTCGTCGATGATGTAAATCTTGGGGATGGTGGAGAGGCCGCTGGCGACGCACATTTCCTCGACAATATTGAACAGCACCGGGTGGTCTTGCTTCCGGATTTGCCGCGCCCCGGCGCTGGCCAGGAACAGCGAGTCGCCGCCGTAAAAGCTCACCAGGGTCATCACCAGCCAGAGGCCGAAGGCGATGATTCCGCCGAACGGGATGGCCTGCTCTCCGCCCATCGCCCCGCCGAGCACCATGCCCAGCCCCACCATCAGGATGCCCATGATGGTGATGAGCATAACGGACTTCCGTTTGTTGGATGCAATCGCTTCCCACATGTCGCCTATTATCCTCTGTCCGCCGGGCTTGTGCAAGCGCCTTTCCGGG
>CAZBCO010000388.1:0-4895 GCA_964490295.1 uncultured Planctomycetota bacterium | reverse complement strand
GCGTCACCCCAGGCCGAAGAGGCGGCCGAGCTGATAGACCAGCGTGGACATCCCCCAGGCCAGCAGGGTGGTGTAGGCGACGGTGAACAGGGGCCAGCGCCACGAGTTGCTCTCGCGCTTGATCACCGCGACGGTCGCCAGGCAGGGGATATAGAGCAGGACGAAGACCATCAGGGCATAGCCTTGCAGCGGGGTCATGTCGCGGCGGAGCTCCTCGCGGAGCGCGTCGGAACGCTCGTCGGTCTCGCCCAGGCCGTAGAGCGTGCCCAGGGTGGAGACGACGACTTCTTTGGCCCCGAAGCCCGCGAACAGCGCGGTGCCGATTTTCCACTGGCCAAGCCCGGCGGGCCGCAGCACCGGGGCAATCCAGCCGCCGATGCGCCCGGCGTAACTGTGCTCCAGCCGCTGCTGGGCCTGCTGTTGTTCGGTCAAGTCCGTCGTCTCCGGGGCCTCGGCCCGCGGGAAGGTGGACAGCGCCCAGATGACCACGGAGATGGCGAGGATGACCGTGCCGGCCTTCTTGACGTACAGCCAGCCGCGCTCCCACATGTGAATGAGCACGCCGCGCAGCGTGGGGAGGCGATAGGGCGGCAGCTCGAGCACCAGGGGCGTCGGCGGCCCGGGCAGCAGCACCTGCCGGAACAGCTTGGCCATCACCACGGCCATCAGAATGCCCAGCAGGTAAACCGAGAAGATGACGTTGCCGGCGATCTCCGGGCGGAAAAAAGCCCCGGCCAGCAGGATATACACCGGGAGGCGCGCCCCGCAGCTCATCATCGGGGCAATGAGCATCGTCACCAGGCGGTCGCGCCGGTTGGAGAGCGTCCGCGTGGCCATCACCGCCGGGACGGTGCAGCCGAAGCCCACCAGCAGCGGGATGAAGCTGCGACCGTGCAGGCCGATCTTGCTCATCAGCCGGTCCATAATGAACGCCGCGCGGGCCATGTAGCCGGAGTCTTCGAGAAAGGCGATGGCCATGAACAGCAGCAGGATGTTGGGGAGAAAGACGAGGACGCCGCCCACCCCGTTGACGATGCCATCGACCAGCAGCGAGCGCAGCAGGCCGTCGGGCAGCACCCCCATGAGGAACCCGCCGAGCCACTCGAACGCGGCCTCGATCCAGCCCATCGGCGGCTCGCCCAGCGTGAAGGTCAACTGAAACACCAGCCAGGTGAGCGCCAGAAAGATGGGGATGCCCAACAGCCGGTTGGTCAACACCTTGTCGATGCGGTCGGAGACGGCGTGGCGGGTCTGGACGGTGCTCTGCACCGCCTGGCTGCACGCCCCGGAGATGAAGCCGTAACGCGCCTCGGCGATGACCACTTCGGGCTCGTCGTGGTACAGGCGGGTGAGGCGCTGGATGCCGGCTCGGGCGGCTTCGAGCAGCGGACGCCCGGCGGGCAGGCAGCGTTCAACGGCCGCGTGGATGTCGGGGTCGTTCTCCAGCAGCTTGAGGGCCAGCCAGCGGGCGGGATAGTGGGCCAGCGTCGGCTCGGCCTGGACCAGGGCGGTCAGGTCGCGCAGCTCGCGGTCGATATCGCGCCCGTAATTCACGGTGGCGGGCCGGGCGGGCGGCTCGGCGGTGGCGGTGGCGACCGCGGCCTTGAGCAGCTCGTCGATGCCCTCGCCCCGGTGGCCGACGGTGGGCACAATCGGCGCGCCGAGCATCTGCGAGAGCATCGTGTAGTCGAACTGATAACCCAGCGAGCCGGCCAGGTCGCTCATATTGAAGGCCAGCACCATCGGAGCGCCCAGCTCCATAATCTGCGTGACGAGATAGAGGTTGCGTTCGAGATTGCTGGCGTCGACGATGGCGATGACCACGTCGGGCCGCTGGTCGACGATGAAGCGGCGGGCGACGCGCTCGTCTTCCGATTGGGCTGAAAGGCTGTAGGTTCCCGGCAGGTCGATGATGCGCAGCCGGTGGCCCTCGAAGAGGCGCGGGCCTTCCTTGTGCTCGACGGTCACGCCGGGATAGTTGGCGACGTGTTGCCGCGCGCCGGTGATGGCGTTGAACAGCGTGGTCTTGCCGGAGTTGGGGTTGCCCGCCAAGGCAACGGTCAGGGTACGGTGGCTCATGGTTCCTGGGGAGGCTCCTGGTGTTTGGGTGGCTGGGCGGCGACGAGGATTTTGCCGGCGATGCCGCGTCCGACGCCGACCCGTGTCCCGCGCACGTCGAGAGCGATCTGCCCTCCGACGTGGGTGACGCGCACCGCGCTGCCGCGGGTCAGGCCCATCTCGGTGAGCCGCATGCGGAACTGGTGGCCGCCGAGTACCTCGCGGACATAGACCGTCTCGCCGGGGGAGACATCGGCCAACGTCCTGACCGGGGTTTTGCCGCCGCCACACTCGCGGCACAGCCCGCGGATTTCCAGCCGGTGGAACAGCGGGCGGAACCCGATCTGCTCGGCCCACCGGTGCTGCCGCTCCTCGATCTGCGGATCGACAAACTCCTGCACCTTGCCGCAGCGCAGGCAGATGAAGTGGTCGTGGTGCTCGTCGAGGTGAATGTGCTCATAGACGGTCGAGTCGCCGACCTCCATCTGCCGCGCGATGCCCAGGTCGCAAAGCAGCGACAGCGTGCGGCGGGTGTGGGCGGTGCTCAGCTCGGGATAGCGCTTGGCCACCTCGTCGCGGATGTGCTCGACGGTGCAATGCCGCGCCCCGTTCAGCACCGCGTCCACGATGGCCAGGTCTTCCGGCAGCACCACCTCGCCGATGGACTCAATCGCCTGGACAAATTGCTCGCGGAGCAGGGCGTGCTTGGTGCAGACGTCGTTGTTGTTGTCGTTGTTATTGTTGCCGTTGCGATGTCGCCACTGCATGGTCAGGTTCCTTCCGGCGGCGCCGGGGGGGCCGCCGCGTGGTGTCGTACATAAGAGCGAAACGACTCAATCCAGTCCTCGCCGGCCGGCGGGCAGGCCTTGACGAACTCGGCGAAGAGCGCGAGCCGCTGGAAGACCCGCTTGCCGACCACGTGTTCGAGGCGGCAGGCGCAATCGTCCGCGGTGGTTTCATCCAGGCAGAGCACCTCGACCAGGAACTCGCGGAGGCCGCGATGCCGCCGCTGGACCTCCTCGGCGACCTTCCGCCCCGCCTCGGTCAGCGTGGTCAACTCGTAAGGGGCATAATTGATCAGGTCTTTCTCGGCGAGGCTCCGCAGCGCGGCGGTGACGGTGGACTTGTGGACGCCCAGGGATTGGGCGATGTCGCGGACGCGGGCCGCGCCCTTTTTCGAAGCCAGCCGCGAGATGGCCTCGAGGTAGTCCTCTTGTGTCGCGCTCAACCCGGCAGAATAAGGCAAAATCGGCCTCCAATACCGATGTTTTGTTCTTCAAACATAATATGCCCGATAATACATTATGTCAATAGGAAAGAGAGGCGATTGGAAAAAAATCACACGAACCTGTTCATAACATCAATATAAATTGATAGTTATGCACTTCAAAAGGCGCGTTGCGACGCTGAAATCACCGGCCTACCAAGTCGCCGGGGCGTCGAATATCTCGCGCTTCTGATGTTCTGCGGGATGCTCCTTGTGCCACTGGACGGCCGTCTCGACCGCTTTCCGCACCGTGTATTCCGGCGGGCCGAACAGTTGGGTACACAATGCCGGGTTGCCCAGGAAGGAGACAAATCGGGGGCGGGAATCCTCAAACACCGGGGCCACGTCCAGCATCTCGCCGACCATCGTCGCGATTTGAGCCAGCGAGACCACCTCGTTGCCGCTGATGTGCAGGATGCGCGGCACCTCCGGGGCCTCGGCCGCCGCGATGGAGTAGCGCACGCAGTCGGGCATGAAGATCGGCGTGGTGCGCACCGGGTGGGCCTTGCAGATCGACACCGGCCGGTCCCGAAGCATCGGCACAATCACCCAGGTGTGCGGGAAGCCATTGGTCGCGCTCCAGGGCCAATAGTAGCGCGGAATGACGATGTCGATGCCCTCTTCGTCGGCCATCGCCTCGGCCATCACCTCCATCGCGAACTTATAAGCGTGATACGGGTCGGAATCCGGTCGGCGCAGAGCGGTCTCGTCGGCCAGCTCCTCCGATTCGCCCAGCACCCCGCCGGTGGAACCCAGCACGAAGCGCTTCGCCCCGGCGAACCGCCGCATCAGGCGCAGCACGCCCCTGACCGAGACGTTCTCCGCCGCGGCCTGCTCCTCGCGGTTGGTCACCGACCAGGTCACCGCCTGGTGAAACACATAGTCAAACTGCTCCGGCAGGCGGTCCAGCCGGCCGGTGCCCAGGCAGAGCTGGTGAAACACCACCCCGCCCGCCTCCAGGCGTGGCCGAGCGTGGTCGAACAAATCGACGCCGTGTACCTCGTTGTCCCTGGCCAACTCAAAAGCGATGGCCGCCCCCACACGCCCGCCCGCCCCGGTAATCAACACCCGTTGGTTCTTCATAATTCCTCCGTCCATTCAGGTTCTCTGCATTGTAGGCATGCCCGGATTCAATGCAAGGGCTTAGCCCTCCGAGAGAGCGACGGCCCCCGGAACCTGTGATCAGCGCGGGGAGCGCGTTGGGGTCATATGAGAGCAATGTTTAGATTTTACTTGCATAGGGCCTTCAGGGTTTTATAATTTTGTGGTGGTTTGAACGTTTCGCAGGCAACGGGTCGGCCCCGGCGGCATGACCTGGAAAGGAGTGTGGCGATGAAGCAGTGGATGATGGCGGTGTTGCTGGCAGTGGTGGCGGCGGTGGGATGCACGTCCACCAGCACGATGACCGAGGCGCTGCGGTATGAGACAGAGCCGCTGGAAGACTTATCGGCCGCGACCGGCAAGGTCGTCGCGGTCGCCCCGCTGGTCGATGTGCGGACCGAGCCGGCCATCGAGTCGGGCAGCCCGCTCTGCTGGAACTTCGTCCCGCTGGTGATCTACACCACCAAGG
>CAZBCO010000387.1:0-3771 GCA_964490295.1 uncultured Planctomycetota bacterium | reverse complement strand
GGTGTAGTCGGCGTCGGCCTTCATCTTTTCAAACTCCGGCTTGAACTCATCGAAGTATGAGCCGTAGATGTGGAACGAGTCGGAGATGTCCACGTAGCGCCCAACCCTGACCTCGCGCCCCATCGTCTCGCTGATGCGCCCGGCGACGGTGCGTTGCAGGTCGGTCAGGGCAAAGGCGTTCATAAACCATGCCTTATAGCCGTCACGGCTGCGCCAGTGGGTGTTGAGGTTCAGAACCGGCTCGCCGGAATTGTCGAGCAGGATGCGGAACCAGAGCCGCTGGAGGCAGGGCGGGTCGTCGGTGTGTGGGTCGGCGTTCGGGATCCATGTGATCGCCTGGGCGCGGCGGCTGTAGTGCGTGGCAGCGCACTTGTTGATGACATACTCGATCTGGTTGATGGGCGGGAGCGAGGGAGCCAACGGGTCGTCCACGTCGGTTGTCGCCTGATAGTTGAACAGCCGCTGGTGATAGGTGTAGGTCCACTTGTCGGGGTCGGCGGGATCCACCCAGTGGTCGTGGATGCCGGCGACGACCTCTTGGCGATAGACCTCTAATTCTTCGGGTCCGCCCGGAAGGTTCTTGTGAATCCGCGGCTCGGCGAAAGGGTCTTGCACCTCGACGATGACCGTGGCGTCGCGGCTGGGCGGGTCGATGAACTCGCCGTCGGAGTCCTTGCGGTCGTATTCGGTGCGCACGCTGGCCCCCTCTTCCCAAGTGCGGACGATGGCCTGCTCCCAGGCTTCGGGCAGGTTGGCGCCGCTGACGTGAATGACCGGGATGTTGCCGCTTTCGTGACCGCTCATCGGGTTGCTGCCTCCAAGTTCAGGTTATGGCCGCCTGGCCGATCACGGCCAACGTGGCGGCCGCCGCCGTTTCGGTTCTCAAAATAGCCCGTCCCAGCGACACCGCACGGCACCCAGCGGCCAGCGCCGCCGCCGCTTCTTCTTCGGTGAATCCGCCTTCCGGGCCGATCAAACACAGCACGGTCTTCACTTCCGGCCCCACCACCGCTGACAACGGCTCGGCTCCGGGCCGCGTCACGGCGATGACCGCGAGATCAAAATCGCTTACCTCGGCCAACAGGTCGCCAAACGAGCGGGCCGCTTCGATTTCGGGGAGAACGCTGCGCCCGCTTTGCTTGCAGGCCGTGACGGCGATACGTCGCCAGCGGTCGAGTTTGCCTGCCCTCGGCTCGACCACGCTGCGCTCAGTCTGTATCGGGACGATCCGCCGAACGCCGAGCTGTGTGCTCATGTCAATCAACTGGCCCATCGGCTGCGACTTCACCACCGCGACGCCCAGAGTCATCGCCACGCCGGGTTCAGGTAGCCCCGGCCTCGACGCCACAATCTCGACCGAGACGCCCCGCCGACCGCACTCGGTCACGCGCGCCTCGTAGTCCGTCCCGGAGCCGTCGAACAGATCAACCACGTCGCCCACCGCCAGGCGTCGCACGTCGCGCAGGTGGCGGGCCTCTTCGGTCGAAAGCCGCACCGTTTCGCCGGTAGGAGGCTCCTCAATGAAAAAGCGCTCCGAATGCATGCGGCGTCAACTCCGTGAAACACGTGGCAGGCTCAGCGCGTGATTTCCCCGGCGTTCAATCGCCGATAGAACTCGACGCATCGCCGCAGGCCCTCGTCCAGTGATACCTGCGGCTCCCAGCCCAACACCGACCGAGCCCGTGAGGCGTCCAGCGAGATGTGATGCACCTCGCCCAGTCGCTCATCGACATATTCCGGCTGCATGTCGCACCCGACGTGCTTGCAGACGCCGTCGAAGATGGCCTGCACCGGTATCTCCTCGCCCCAGCCCAGGTTCATCCGCTCGCCGTCGCCCTGCTCCAGGGCCAGCATGTTGGCGGCCACCACATCGCCGACATAGACGTAATCACGGGTCATCGACCCGTCGCCGAAAATCTTGGGCTGCTTGCCGGCCAGCATCAACTGCGAGAAGATGGCGACCACGCCCGCCTCGCCGTGCGGGTCCTGGCGCGGGCCGTAGACATTGGGGAAACGCAGCGAGGTGTATCGCATTCCATAGAGTTTGCGATAGAGCTCCAGATACATCTCAACCACGCCCTTGCTGATGCCGTAGGGGCATAACGGTTCGAGCGGGGTGCTTTCATCGGCGGGGATAGTCTTGGGCTCGCCGTACATCGCCCCGCCGGTGGCGGCGTAAATCGTCTTCTTCAAACCCGCCTTGCGGGCCGCCTCCAGCAAGTTGGCCGTCCCGCATACGTTGACCCCCGCGTCGTAAGCTGGGTCGGACACCGATTTGCGCACGTCCATCTGGGCCGCCAGATGAAACATCACCTCCGGCTGTTCCGTCGCGAAAACATCCTCCAGCCCGTCGTCGCGAATGTCCATCTCATAGAACACCGCCGACGGAGCCAGGTTGCGCGTCTTGCCCGACGAGAGGTTATCGATCACCACCACCCGGTAGCCGCGCTCAATCAACGCGTCGCTGATATGGGAACCGATAAAGCCCGCTCCGCCGGTTACAACCGCTGTTCGCTCTGCCACGTCTAATTCTCTCCTTCTTCAGCACGGTGGATGACGACGTTCGCCGTATCCCGTGCGATCATCAACTCCTCGTTGGTCGGAATGACCATCACCTTGACCGTAGAATCCTCGGTGCTGATCACCGTTTCGTTGTTCTGATTCCGATCGTTATCAACTCGGATGCCCATCTGTTCGAGGCCCTCACAGGCGCCGGAGCGAATGCGGGCGCAGTTCTCACCGACGCCGGCCGTGAACACCAAGGCGTCCAGCCCCTGCAGCTCGGCGGTGTAGGCCCCGATGTATTTCTTGAGCCGATGGACATACACGCGAATCGCGTACTTGGCGCGTTCGTTGCCCGCGTCGGCGGCCGGGAGCACCTCGCGCAGGTCGCCGCTGCCGATGCCTGCCAGGCCGAAAAGCCCGCTCTTCTTGTTCAGCATCGTCTCGATCTCGTCCGGGGCCATCCCCTTCTCCCGGATCAGATGAAAGATGATCGCCGGGTCGATATCGCCGCTCCGCGTCCCCATCACCAGCCCTTCCAGCGGGGTGAGGCCCATCGTCGTGTTCGCCACACGCCCGCCCCGAATGGCCGCCATGCTGCAGCCGTTGCCCAGGTGACAGGTGATCACCTTAAAATCCCAGTCTTCTTCCCGCCCCAGCAACCGGGCCGCTTCCAGCGACACATAGCGGTGCGACGTGCCGTGGAACCCGTAGCGACGGATGCCGTCTTTCTCATACAGCTCATACGGGATCGCATAAAGAAAGGCCCGCTTGCGCACCGTATAGTGAAACGCCGTATCGAACACCGCGACCATCGGCACACCCGCCAGCAATTCTTCGCAGCCTCGAATGCCCTCGTAGTTGGGCGGGTTGTGCAGCGGGGCCAGAGGAAACAGGTCGCGGATCGCGTCTTTGACCTCTTGCGTAATCAACGCCGGCTCCGAGAACCGCTCACCGCCGTGAACCACGCGATGCCCGACCGCCAGCAGGTCTTCCGCCCCGCGCACTGGGCCGTTGTCCCTGGCCAGCCGCTCGAAGACCTTCTGCAGCGCGGCGCGATGATTCAACACCTCCGTACCCTGCGTCTCGTGCTTCTTCTCGTCAATAACGTAATCCATCTTCCAACCGGGGAGACCGATGCGCTCAATCGCCCCCTTGGCCACCACGTGCTCATCACGCATATTAAACAACGTGAACTTGATCGACGAACTACCCGCGTTGATCACCAGAATCTTCTGGTCGCCAGCCTCAGCCATATTGCCACAACTC
>CAZBCO010000386.1:0-14228 GCA_964490295.1 uncultured Planctomycetota bacterium | reverse complement strand
TTCCGTCGGGCGGATATCGAGGCTTACGAAGAGGCCAAGGAAGTCGTCGCGGCCTCCGGCGAATGTGTGACCATTGAGCAGAACTTCCGGAGCCGTCCGGGCTGTGTCGGTTGGTTCAACGCGGTCTTCTCCGAGCTGATCCGGCGTCCGAACGACGGGCGGAGCTACCAGCCGGACTATGCTCCGCTGACGGCCTGGCGCACGGAGCAAGGCCCGCCTTGCGTGTCGGTGCTCCAGCCGCCGGAAGGTGCGGACCTCAAGCACGTGGACGACGCGCGGGCGGCGGAGGCAGCGGCTGTGGCGAAGCATCTTCGCTCGGTGGTGGAGCGGGGCGACACGGTGTTTGACAAGGCCCTGGGCCGCGAGCGTCCGGTGGGTTATGGTGATGTGGCTCTGCTGTTTCGGACGCGGACGGCGTTCTCGGCGTATGCCGAGGCTCTGGAGGCCGAGGGCGTGCCTTTCCGAGCGGTGAGCGGGCGCGACTTCTTCGTCCGTCAGGAGGTGGCCGAACTGCGGCGGGTGCTGGCCGCGGTGGACCGCCCGCACGACGGGTTGGCGGTGGTGGCGGCGTTGCGTACCTCGCTGTTGGGCGTCTCGGATGTCGAGCTGGCGAACGCGGCGAGCGATGGGTTCAACTACCGCGTTCGGCAAGCGTCGCCCGGTGACCCGCATCTGCAAGCGGCCTTCGAGAGCTTGCGAAGTTGGCACCAGCAGCGCCACACGATAAGCCTCTCGGCACTGGTGCAGACCGTGCTGTCGGATACCAAGGCGTTGGAACTGTTCTATCTCAAGCCCGACGGCGAGCAGCGCGCGGCGAACCTGACCAAGGTGATCGACGCGGCCCGCACCTACGAGGACCGGCCGGGAGCGACCTTCGGCGGGTTTGTCCGCTGGCTCCAGGACCTGAGCACGGCGGGCGAGGAGGACGAATCGGCCTTGGCCGACGAGGCCGGTGACTTTGTCCGGTTGTTCACCATCCACAAGGCCAAAGGGCTGGAGTTCCCGGTCGTCGTGCTCGGCGATATCTCGAACGGACAGGCTCACGCCATCCAGCACGTGATCGACCGGCGTAACAACCGGTTTGATATTCGGATCGGATCCAAAGAGAAGGGCGTTCAAACGCTGGATTTCGAGAACGCCTCGGCCCTGGAGAAACAGCGCGAAGAGGCAGAGGCAAGGCGGCTGTTCTACGTGGCCGCCACCCGTACCCGCGACCGGTTGATTCTCACGCGTTTCCCCAAGGGCGGCAAATGTAGCGGGTATATGAACTATCTTGACGACTTGACCGAAGACGCGGCGGCCGACCACACCGAGACGGTGGTTGCCGAACCGGGCACGGCCAGGCCCGCCGGGCAGGCTTTTCGGGTGGACTTGTCGGTGGAGCCGCCTCCCGCCTGCGAGGCACTCATCGCCGAGCGTCAGGCCTGGCTCGACGAGCGGGCCGATAAGATGGCCGCTGCCGCCAACTCTCGCCCGCTGCGCACCGCGTCCGGTCTGGCGGAGCACGACGTCGGCCCGACCGCCCGGAGCGTCCGCGAGAATGCCTTGGCTCTGGGGACCGCCGTCCACACCGTTCTGGAACGCATCGACCTGGCTTCCGGTGAGGGCTTGAGCGGGCTGGCGGCCGCCGTAGCCTCGGAAGTGGGGCTGCCGAAGTTGGCGACGGAGATCGAGGCCCGCGTCCGCTCGGCGTTGGCATCGGAGGTGGTCCGCCGCGCCGCCTCGGCCACGACCCTGTGGCGCGAGGTGCCGTTTACCTTGAGTATCGACGGGACGGTGCTGGAGGGCACCATTGACCTCGCCTTTGTCGATACCGAGGGAATGCACCTGGTGGACTACAAGACCGACGCCGTCGGGCCGGAGGCTCTGACGGAGCACGCCGCTCACTACCGGTTGCAGGTCGGGGCCTACGCGCTCGCGGTCAGCGAGGTGTTGGGAGCGTTGCCCGCCACGGCGACGTTGCTGTTTCTTGGGGCGGATGCCGCTCGCCCGGTTGCGGTGGCGGTGGATGACGCCCTGCTCAACGACACGAGGGTAAAGCTATGACCTGCTCAGCGAACGTGGTGGAAGTCTTCAGCGGTATCCAAGGGGAGGGCATCTACGTCGGGCAGCGGCAGGTGTTCGTCCGGTTCGCCGGGTGTAACCTGTCTTGCCTCTACTGTGACACCACCGAATCCCACACCCCTTCATTTGAAGCGCTGATTGAGATGTCGCCGGGCCTGCGCGATTTTGAGCCGATGCCCAACCCCTTCACGGTCGAGCAGCTTGTGAAAACCGTGGAGCGGCTGGACAAGGCTCGCGTTCACGCGGCGGTCAGCCTCACCGGTGGCGAGCCGCTGCTGGCGGCGGACTTCCTGGCGGCGTTCATCCCGGCATGCGGCGGACGACGCATGTACCTCGAAACCAACGGCACGCTGCCCGACGCGCTGGATAAGATCATCGACGGCGTTGATATCGTGGCGATGGATATCAAGCTGCATTCTTCCGCGGGGCACACCGTGGACCTGAGCGTGTCGCAAGCCTTTCTAACCATCGCCGCCCGCAAGAAGGTTTTTGTCAAGGTGATCGTAAGCGAGCAGACAGACGCCGACGCGGTGATGAACGCAGCGCTGGTGACCGCCTCGGTCGACCGAGGCATCCCGCTGGTCATTCAGGCGGTGACCCCCGCGCGCGCCGGCGTGGTTCCGCCAAATCCGGCACAGATGCTGGACCTTCAGATGAGCGCACTCAGCATCCTCGACGACGTGCGTGTCATCCCCCAGACGCACAAACTCACCGGGCAGTTGTGAGGCCTTCTGAAGCCGTCGGTTATGGGGTGTCGAAAATCTCCAGGTAGGATGTGGCCCGGAGATGCCGCAGCCAGCCGGAAATTTCCGTCCGGGCGCGGGCTTCCTGCATCGCTCGAACCAGGTGCTCGGCGACCTCTTTCAGCGGCATGGTCCGGGCGGGTTCCATCTTCTCGATGCGCACGATGTGGCAGCCGCGATCGGTCTCGATGATCCCGCTGGTCTCGCCGGGCTTAAGGGCGAAGATCGCCTCGTTCAGCCCCTTGAGCATCGACCCCTCGGTCACGTTCTCCCACAGGCCGCCCTTGGCGGCGTTGGCGTCGTGAGAGTATTCCCTGGCGATGGCCGCGAAGCTGTCAGGCTTCTGCTTCAACTGGTCGAGAATAGTCCGGGCGGCCCGGACCGCGGCGTCGCGGTTGCCGTAACGCACAAAGTGCAGCGTGATCATCCGGAACTGAGCCGCTCGTGGGGTGCGGAAGGTCTTGGGATTCTGTTCGTAGTATCGGCGGACGTCGCCGGGGAGAACGGTGACGCGCTCGGCGAGCACGGCCGAGAGTGCCCGGCGCTTCAGGGCCTGGTCGATGAAATGCCGTCGCCGGGCTTCGAGGCTCTGGCCCGCGTCCTTCAGCTTCTGCTCGTATTGCTCCGGGCTGTTCGCCCCCATCTGCCGCATCTCGTCTTGCATCGCCCGATAGACCTCCTCGTGGTCGGCGGACAGACCGTTCCACATCGCCCAGCGAATGATCAGCATGTCCTCGATAATCCGACTCAGGGCGCGCCGGCGGGCGACGGCCGGGTCGGCATCGGGCCGCCCCTCCGACATCACCCCCGCCAGCCCCTCGACATCGGAGCGGAGGATGAAGGCATCGTTGACGATGGCGGCGATGCGGGCGCGCTCGTCGGGGGGGATGCTGCCCATTGAGGCCCGGCTGAACAGCTTGGCCAGCGCGGCCTTGGCGGCGACCGGCTCGAACGCGGGGTGAATCTCCTCGGCGCTGCGTTGCAAGCGCAGCAGGTTGCGGAAGCTGGAATCTTTACGGATAGCCTCGGCCAGCGCGGCGACGGCCTCGGTCTCCTGCTTGAGCAGGTGTCGTGCCAGCGCGGCGTAGACGTGCAGCGTCGCCGGGCGGTCGGCGGGCGGGACGTGCTCCAGCGCATCAAGCGCGGCCTGGGGGCGGTTGAGACTCAACGAGCTTCGGGCCAGCAGCTCCGCCGCCTGCACGTTGTCCGGCTCGGCCTTCAGAATGGCCTGAGCCTGTTCGGCGGCAGCGGCGTAGTTCTTCCGTCCGATCTCGGCCAGCGCGAGGTTCACCTGTGCCCGCCGCCGAGGGTTCGGGGGGCCGGAGACCAGGGTATCGACCGCTGAACGCAGGCTGATGCGAGACGCCAGCAGCACATCGGCGGGGTCGAGGGCCGCGGGGGCGGGCAGGGGAGTTCCCTTCATAATGAGTTCGCGGCACAGGTCGCGGGCCTCGGTGAATTGCCGGGCGGCGATGAGCGACTCGGCCAGCAGCAGGGCATAGGCCGGATGCTTCGAGAGCTTGGCCGCCAGGCGCAGGTCTTCCAGCCCGGGTTCGGGCGGGCCGTCGGCCAGTCGGAGCAGGCCGCGTGCGGCGAAGGCTTCGGCGGTTGGCGGTTTCACCGCGACGGCTCGCTCGGCCAAGGCCCGTGCCGATTCGGCCTGATCCAGCCCACGCAGGAAGGGGGCCGCCAAGGCCCAATCGACGGGATCGCCCCTTGATATTTGGGTGAACGCCGGGAGGTCGATGGCTCTGTTGATCTGGATATCGAAGCGGGCGGTTTCGGCATGGTTGGCATCTCGCAACACAATCTGCGTCGGCAGTTTATCGGCATTCAGCGTGACGGTCATGCTGCCGTCCTCGCCGGGCAAGACCAGCACGTTGGGCTTGTCGAGCTTGGGGGCCTGCTGTGCGAAGCGGCGAGCCTGCGGAAAGAAATACGCGGCCGCAGGGTTGCAGCGGGCACCGAGCAGCAGCACATCCGCGTCCTTGTCCTTGGCCAGGCCGGGATTCTTGATCAGCCCCGGCGAGACATTGACTTCCGCCGGCACCGCGCCTTCCGGCGGCGTGACCACCAGCCGCAGGGCGAGCGCGACATCCGGCACCACAACCCATCGGTCCAGCGCCGGGACGTGAACTCGAAACACCCCGCCGGATCGGATCAACTGTACCTCGGACTTGCCGAGCGTCAGCTTCACGCGCAGATAATTGGGTCGCATGATCTGGGCCTCAATGCCGACGCGGCGTCCGTTATGAGTGAAGAACCCTTCGACGGTCATCGACCGGACACCCTTGTCACCCTGATTATAAAGGGCGATGAGTTTTTTCGCGGCTTCATAGTACAAAGTCTCCGCCTCGTTGACCTCGCGGGCCAACGCGACAGGGGCGACTCGGATGACCAGATCGCGGCGCCCCTCGGCCCGGTCGGGCTGGTCGAGGAACAGGGTTTCCACCTCACGAAACAGTCCAAGGTCTTCGATACGATGTTGCAGGGTCTCGATTTCGGAGTATCGAACCGGCTGGCCTTTGCGGATGTTGACCAGAGCGGCGACGGCGGCCTGATGCTTTCCGGCATCCCGGACCAGCACACGCTCGATGGTGCTTCGCACGCCCTCGGTCAACTCGATCTGCACGTTCACCTTACCATCCTTCCGGGTCGTGGTCGCCCCGATCTGGGCGTTGATGTACCCCTGCTCGCCGCACCAACGCACGGCTCGGCGGATG
This sequence comes from uncultured Planctomycetota bacterium, assembly GCA_964490295.1. Taxonomy (GTDB): domain Bacteria; phylum Planctomycetota; class PUPC01; order PUPC01; family PUPC01; genus CAZBCO01. The sequence continues at coordinate 8,698 of CAZBCO010000386.1, read as the reverse complement.
ATCTCAAGGCGCAGGTCATCGGTCCAGGGCAGGGCGTCTCCCAACTTCAGCCCGGCCACCAGGGCTTTGGGCTGCAGGGCGTTGTGTCCCTTCACCGTGACCGTCCCCAGCCGATAGGCCGGCCCGGGATTGACGCTGAAATGCAGCCGGGCGGTATGTTCGCGGGCCTCCACGCGCAAGAGGAGCGACGCGACGTGCGCGTCCAGATATCCGTGGGTTCGGTAAACCTGCTCGATGCGCTCGATATCGCCGAGGGCACCGTAGTAGTCGAGCCGCACATCGCGAGCCAGCGTCGAAGGCTGTTGGCTGATCAGACCCCGTGCGAGGCGGTTCATCGTCTCGACGCCGCCGGAGACCTGCACATCGATCAGCTTGGGGGCTTCGGGCTTGGCTCCGTGCGAGGCGGTCAACGCCAGGCGGACGCCGTCGGGGGTGAACCGGGCCTCGAACTGAGCGACGGAGTATCCCAGCAGGCCGAGCCGGAAGAGGTCGCCCGACATCGTGGTTGCGTTCCAAGCCTTGCCGGCCTCGGTCTGCATCACCCCGCGCACCACAGGGGCATCATCCCGGCGCGATAAGACCAGGTCGAAATCAGCGACCTGAACCTCGCCCGCGTGGGCGAAGGACGCCAACCCCAGGCACAGCAGGAACATCACCAAGAAACGATCAGCCTGAGCCAACCGACGAATCAACCACATCGATGAGACTTTCAATAGCACGATAATAATCCTTAAGAATATCGCGGACACGGGCGACCGGGAGCTTGGTGTCGTGCGATTTCATCCAATAGACTTCCTTGAACGACAACGCCGCCGGCCCAACCAGGTCGGCGAGCTTATCAAACAGCGGGGCTGCCATCACCGGCGGCTCCTCGCCTTTGGCATACAATATCCCGCGCACCAGCGGAGCCAGCATAAACACCGACTCGACCAGTAGTTCAGTCAGATGGGCCTTGTTGCCCGAAGCGCGCACATAGCCCCAGCTCAGCATAATCAAACGGTTCCGCAACTCGCGTTTACTCTCCAGCCGAACCGCCTCCCGGTCCAGGCATAATTCCGCGAAGAGATCGCGTCCATAGACCAGCCGATTGACCAGTTGGAGGTCCAACAGCTCGATGGGCGAGACATCAAGCCACTGCTCGATATAACGCGGGGTCATCAGCGTGGGCGAGCCGATGCGTTTATGGCGCATCTCATGACACAATGCCCCCAGCAGGTCGAGGAAATCCAGGTCCATGTGCTTCAACACAATCATCGTGTTGATATCCGACCGCTCCGGGTCGAAATCATCGGTGACCGCGCTGCCGATCACGTGCAGGGCCAGCACCAAGTCGCGGCGCTCCTTGAGGATCGGCTCGAAAAACGGCCCCACGCGGTCCGCCACGAACAACCGAAGGTCTGCCAGGTCCAACGCCGTTGATTCCTGTTCTGCCACAAACCGCCCTCCAAAAGACGTGCAAAGGATACGTTCATTATAGGCCCTAAACCCCGTTCGGAAAAGCGCGCAAAGCTCCTGACGAAAAAAGGTGGCATTTCGGGCACAACACGATGCCCGGAAAGGCCCCTTGGAGTCGCGGGAGGGGCACGTCGTCACTCTATCCCTCCACTACTATAGAGTAAGAAAACATCCCCGTTTTCAGGCCTTTCAAAATTTTTTGCCAAAATAATCAGGCGATAAATTTCTAACCCATTGTCATCAAAGCGCTTGGCCAGATGGAAGTTTTTTCAGAAATCGACATGTTTTCGTGGCGACATGCTGGTTGGCGACCGTTGTGCTTCGCAGAATGGGAGGAGGTTGACATCCGAGGCCGCGGCGGGTACGCTCCAAGCATAGTTCCCTTACCGAGAGGAGTCGATGATGGGCAAGCATATTGCGGTGTTCGGGGCGTCGGGGGCGATTGGGACGGCGGTGACGCAGGCTTTGCTGGCTGACGGCCATCGCGTGACGGCGCTGCAACATCGTCGCCCGGTGCCCGAAGGGTGTCACATCGTCGAAGGCTCGGTCACGGACCGTGATGCCGTGCAGAAAACCATCGGCGACAACGACATCGTCCTGCAACTGGCTACCACCAAAGAAGATCGCACCGGGTTTATGAACATTGCGGTCGGCGGGACGTTTCATATCCTCGATACGCTCAAGCAGCGCGGCGGGTGCGAGCAGTTCGTGCTGGCCGGTGGCGATTGCTCGGTCGGCATCTGGTACTATCGTCATCTCCAGCCGCTGACCGAGGAGGCTCCGCTGCGGGCCTACCCCGGCTACTATGCCCTCAGCAAGGTGCTCGAAGAAACCCTCGTCGAACAGTATCGCCATCAATACGGCATTCCCTCCACCGTGCTGCGGATGGGCTGGGTGCATCGTCCGGCGACACTGCTCAAGCTGTTCCTCTGCGGCAAGGTGCGGGGCCAGGTCTGGAAAAACATGTTCCGGGGGATGATGACGCCGGAGCTGCAGGCCCGCACCGACGGCCAGGGCGACGGGTTTGTGATGGTCGCCGTGGACCAGCAGGCTCAAACCTCCATCCGCCGCACCACGGTCAGCTTTGACGACGTGGTTCAGGCCTGGCGACTGGCCGTCGGCAACCCGCAGGCCACCAATCAGGTCTTCAACGTGGTGCATCCCGCGTGGGACTATGCACAGGTGGGCGGCTGGCTGGCCGAGCGGTTGGGCATCGCCGCCGAGCGAGTCCCGCTCGACGCCCATAGCTGGGAGATGCCCACCACCAAAATCCGCACCGTCCTCGGCTGGCAGCCTCAAGACGACATCTTCGGCATGCTCGAAGCCGCTCTGGCGGAATAAGCGTGCCCCGGCCCGTGACAGTTCCCGTGGGGAACAAGCGCCGAGACTGTAATCACTTGTCCGATTTCACGTCGACCACGGGCACGGTGCGCATGTCGGCGTAGTCAAAGTCGACCACGGTGAGGCGGGTGTTCACGCTGTCGACCACGTACAACCGGCCGTCGGGACCATAGTCGATGCCGGACGGCCAGGCGAAGTAAATGCCCGGGCCGCGGTCGTCGGCGTTGCCGTATTCGCCCACCCGGCCAAGCCGGTTCCCGGCCGAGTCGGTGATTTGAACGCCGAACCGGAAGGCATCGGGCAGGTAGACCCGTCCGTACGGGTCCACGTCGAGTCGGCTGGAGATGCACACGCAGGAGGGGTCGCCCCACTGCCGCTCGGACGACGGCATCAGCCCCATGCCCGGATATCGCCACTCGGCGCCGACAACCTTGACCCGTTGCATCAGGTAGCCGGTCCGGTACTCAGGAGCGTTCTCCGGCGCGTTCGCGGCGTTCGTCAGCGGCGACGCCTTTGGGTTCGGAACCGATTTCAACTCGCCCTGTCCGTAGAACTTGCCGCCCTGCGGGCCGAACTTGAAGACGGCTCCAATGTGGTAGAGGTACTCATTCCGCATCGAGTAGTGCCACGGCTCCGGGCGGTAGCCCCACTGGCCCTGCGCCCAGCAGAGCCACGGGGTCTTGGGCACGACACCATCGAGGGCCTCGGGGAACAGGCGATCGAGCGGCTTGACGTTCGCACCGACGTAGATATTGCCGGCGGCGTCGACGCCGAGGCCGCAGTCGCCGATGCCCATGCCGTCGATAATTGCCTTCTGCTTCAGCTTGCCGTCCGGGGTGTACACATCGACATGGTTCTGAACGCCGTTCACGTTCTGGTTGCGGTAGAAGTAAATGTGGCCGTCCGGCGCGACGCAGAGGCCGCGCTGGCCGAAGCCGTGACCAAGCCCGCTCATTTTCGGGGTTGGGGCGCGATGCGTGTCCGTCCCCGGCCAGTTCAGCGGCTTGCCGTTCGCATCGAACCGCAGCAGGCCCATCTTGTACGCCTGCGCCGTGGCCACGAACGTGCCATCGGGCGCACGGGCGATCTCGCTGATGCCCGAGACGAACGGGCTGAGTTTGCCGGTTTCGAGATCGACCGCTGTGGCGGCGTACCGCCGACCGCGATCCATGATCAGCGCCCGGTTGTTGTCCGGGTCGGCTGTCACGTAAAGCGGATACTTCAGCCCGTTATAGGAATTGATCGGCTTGCCGACCTCGAACTTGTCGCCAAGATCCCTGATCGGCACCACTTGGCGCCTGTTCTGCACGGCCCACAGTCGGGGTTCTTTCGCGGAAGGGTCAATGGCGATCAGGTCGAATCCTTTTTCAAGGCGGATGAGTTGGCGGGGCGGCTTGTCGGGCGAAAACGCGGAGAATTTGTAAAGCACCCGCGGCCGCACCGGGGGCATCTGCTTGTAACGCTCCTCCTTTCGGACCTTCCAGCGTTTGTACTCGCCCATGGACATCGGGCCGGTCCGCTTAGGCGGACCGTAGCGCCAGCCTTCACGGGCCGCGACGTAGATTTCTCCCGTCTTGGGATGCACCGCAATTTCCTCGGGGTCCTGAACATCGAACTTGCTCAGCAGAGATCCGTAATTCGAGTAGATCATCACGCGCTGGTTGCCGTGGTCGCAGACGTAGATGTTTCCGTCGGAGTCGACCGCGACGCCGAGCGGGTCGCTCAGGTGCTCGTCGTCCGAGCCGGGCCGGCTGTCCTTGCCGAGGAACCCGGCCTCCATGCCCTCGTCGATGTCTTCGCCCCAGTAAAGGCGGAATACCGCGTGGCGGTTTCGGTACGACGAGTGGGTGTAGTAGATGTATTTCCCGTCCGGTGAGCAGGCAATGTGATCGCGGACAAGTTTGGTGGCGGCGGGCCAGCCCCAGGTGATTCCGGTCGGCGGCCGGAGCTGCGGGCCGACAAAATCGACGTCCTTCGGAGCACCGCCCTGCGGGTGAAACGCCAGCAGGTGTCGCGGCAGGCCGTGCTCAAACAGCGTCGCATACGTGCTGACCGCGACCAGATGTCCCTTGGGGTTCCACGCCATGTTCTGTTCGGGCATGCCGACTGTAAGCGGGGAGAGTGCGTGGGCGTGGCCGTTGAAAACAACGGGAATGCTGCGGCCTTCAACCTCAATCTGGCCAACCGACTTCGTCCGCTCTGCCGGCGTCCCGGCCGAGTACGGCAGGATCGTCCGCAGGTAGCGGCCGTCCCGGTCGTAAACGCGGAGGTCGTTGCTGCCTCTATCGCCGCAGATGTTCAACACGAAGACCTCCCCCTTCGGGCTGACGCCCAGGCCGCTGACGCGATCGATGCGCCGGTTATCACGGCCGAGCACTTTGACCAGCTTCGGCGATGCGCCGATACGGACGCGCACGGAGAAGCGGGCGCCGTCCTTGCCGAGTTGGTTGCGGCCCGCGTCATCCTTCCCGTCCCAGAGCAGCGTCTGCTTCAGCGTACCCTTCCGGAACGGCGACGGCGCGTGCTCGCCGAGCAGTCCCGCGGCCAGGTGGCGGACGATTTCGCCCTTTGTGTTGAGGACGGCGACCTCGACGTCGACCGGGGCGGAGACCTCGAACGCGATCTCGATCCCCTTCTCGACCGGCGTGGCCTTCGGACCGGCGGTCACCTTCGCGTCCGCCTGTTTCCGTACGGCAAGCGGTGCCTCGTATGTGGCAGCTCCTGCTGCGGCCGATACAAGCACCATGCACATTACAGCCATCATCATTCGTTTCATGTTCCAGCTCCTTTGGTCCGGCCGGGCCGGATCAGTTCTCGAAAAAATCGCAGAGGCCACCGTGCCTCGTGCGTGCATCGTCCTTTTTCGCTTCTTCCGTTGGCTCCCTAATTCTTGCCCAATACGGTTTTCAGCGGAATCCGCTCGTTGACGTGGTAGTCCAGCTTGACGCTCAAAATGCGGCCGTTGCCGGTGTCGGAGATGAACAGGCGGCGGTCGCTGTGTGTGGCGGTGAAATTGGTGTAGACGAGGCCGACCTCGTCGCCGCCGATGGAGCGCGGCTTCTGTGTACGGTACTTCTCGGCCTTATCGAGCGGGACTCCGTCGTCCACGTTGCCGTAGCGGCCGACGTTCAGGATCAGGTTGCCGTTGGTGTCGAGTACGGCGACTTGGTGGCGGATGCGCGACGGGATGAAGCTGCGGCCGAAGTAGTCAAGCGCCATTTCGGTGTCCCAGCAGGTGCAGGGGCCGGCGTTTCGGGCGAATCCGACGCCCGGATAAATCCACTCCGCATCGGCGATCCAGAACCCGGCGATCTGCTGGGGAACTTTCGGCTGGTTTTCCTTCCGCAACGAGACCTCGCCGCGCGTCGAGTAGAACCGGCCTTTGCCTCGCTTGAACTTGATGACGCAGCCCGTCAGCGGGTGAAACGGCTTGCCGTCGTACATGCGATTCATCGCAACGGTGTAGTAGATATCGCCCTTCGGGTCCATCAGCACACCGTGCCCGTACGTCATCCCCTGGGCGGTACTGTCGCTGGCAATGATTTTGCCGTGCTTGTCGAAGATGTGGATTTCGCCATAGCGTTGTCGTCCGGGGAAGATGCGTGGCGTGTACTTCCAAGTCTCCGTGTTCTGCTCGCCGCGATGATAGGCGTAGCGGCCGAGAGCCCGCTCTCTCTGCTTCACGAAGTTGCAGGCCCCGACGGCCAGTTCGCCTTTGGGGTTCACGCCCATGCCCGGCTCGATCCAGTTGGCGGTGCGGGTGCCGGGCAGGACCAGGACGGAGCGAAGGCCGCCGTGAGCTTCGCCATAGTCGAAAGGCACCTCGCGCAAGCCGTTGATTGTGAACCGCGAGATAATCCGGTTGTTCCGCAGGTACAGGTGCCCGCTGTTGTCGAAGGCGTAGTCGTCGGAGCGGTGCGGCAGTTTGATGATGTCGATCTGTCCGGTGTCGGGACGGATCCGCACGATCTGCGTGGAATAAACGCGATCCTGCTCCATCGAGTAGAGGATGCCCGACTGAGGATCGACCAGCATGCGCTGCCGCATGACCTCCGGCGGTCTTTCCTGCTTGACAGCCCGCTGCACCTCAGAGGCCCAGTTGTCGAGTTGCACGAGCTTGCCGTTCTTGATCTGCCAACGGCTGAGATTGCTATGTGCGAAGGCGTTGTTGACCATCCAGAAGGTGGCCGGCTCCGTATAGCTGTCCAGCTCCACACGATAGGGCATGTAGTCGGAGTAAGTCAGCCGGGTCGTGATCATCGCGGGGCGGTACCCGGGGAACGGCAGCGGCAGGGCGAACTTGGGTTTGTCGCTCTTGAACGGCTCGAACACGCGCAGTACGGCCGGCACGGGATAGGCTCGGCCGCCGGCGGCACTGTGCCCCATCGACATGGTCCAGGAGAAGCTATAGAGCTCCTGCGTCTTGTGGTGCAACTTCAAGATGGCCGGCCCCTTGACCGGAATGCTCTTAAGCAGCTTCTTGTCGGGCGAGAAAATCTGAATCCGGTCGTTGTGGTTGTCCGCGATGTAGATCCGCCCCTTCGCGTCGATGCAGACGGACGACGGGTGGTTGAATTGGGTTTCTCCCTTGCCCGCCTTGTCGCCTCCCAGCCAGAGTTCCGCCGGCTTATCGGATGCGTATTCCATGCGGTACACGCCGTGCCGCCATTCCACCCGCGCGGGCATCGCTTGGAACGGGGGTTGTATGTTCTTGTAGGACCCGGCCAGATACAGCCACTTGCCGTCCGGGGAGAAGGCGGCACTGTGCATCGGAAACGGCGTGCGGATCTCTCCGCCGAACAGCGACAGGTCACCGGTGGTTCCATCTGTCTTCAGGCGGGTCAGCCGCCGGTCGATTTCCCTGTGCGTATTATCGGGAACCAGTGCGATCTTCCCGTCGTGCATCGCGAACGCCGTGGCGGCGGTGCCCCAGTCCGCTGCGGTTCTGCCGGTGCCGGTGGAGAGATAGGTGGCTTGCCAGTATCCGCGATGCGCCGGGGCCTTGTGCCCATCGGCGAACCGGTTCCACCCCAGCCCCTTCACGGAGTCGAGTTTGCTCGCAGGAAAGGGATAGACCGTGCGGATATACTTGCCGTCGTGGCTGAACAGCTTGATTCTTTCGACCCCTCCGCCGTCGTACACATAGACGCCTTCGGGCTGGGCCACCGCGCGCGGATGCGCCCAGAACGCCGCCCGCCTCTTCGGATGCCAGAACAGGGTCTTCTCGAACTGCGGCTTGAGGCCCAGCGAGACGCGCACCCGCACCTCGCCGAGGTCGTCGAGGTACTTGCCCAATTCGTCCTTGCCGTCCCACACCACGGTCTGCTCCAGCGAACCCTTCCGGAACGGCTCCGGGGCGTTGGGGCCGAGGCAGCCGGACGCGAGATGGCGGAGGATCGTCCCGTCCTCCCGCTCGATCACCACCGTTGCGTCGCAGAAATCCTTGGAGGTGAAGCGGATAGTCACGCGGTCGCCGTTGCGCGTGATGGTCGGCTTCTTCGTGAACTCAAAGACCTCCACCCGGTCGATCTTGTAGTCCTCGGCCTCCGTCGATTGCCAGAACGTCGGTTCGGCGGCCTGCGCTGCGAACGACGTGATAATTCCAATCCATGCTGCCGCGAGGCAAAGAGGCTTCATCGGAGCTTTTCCAAAAAACGCTTGGGAGTGGGCCGCCCCCCAAGGCGAAGCTGGCTTCATCGCGTCCGACACTGAACGCTCTTTATTATACTTGATACAGCTTACGGCTTCAACTTGGTATTCGGGACATGTCGTGCCAAAGCCATTAAAGACAGGGATTGGGCAATTCACTGAATCAGATCAATGCGGCGGAAACCAGCACGGAACGCCGCAAGAGGCCATTTCGGTTTGTTCTAATGCATCTGGCGGAGAGGGCGGGATTCGA
>CAZBCO010000385.1:0-3389 GCA_964490295.1 uncultured Planctomycetota bacterium | reverse complement strand
GCCGAGTTGGGCCGCGATGCGGACGTGCTTGCCTGCCTGATGAAGTCCGTCGAGGCCGACCCGCGTCACGTCGCCGCCTGGAAGCGCCTCACCGAGTATTTCATTACCGACGCCGAACCCGACCGAGCTCTGCTCTGCGCCGAAAAGACGGTCGATGTGGCCCCGGATCATGTGGATGCATGGAATATGCAGGGCATGGCATTATGCGAGCTTGGACGCTTCGAGGATGCCGTTGCCTGTTTTGACAAGGCTTTGGCCATTCAGCCCGACTGGTCGGCCGTGTGGCACAACAAGGGCATTGCCCTCAAGCATCTGCAACGCCCGGATCAAGCCCTCGAATGTTGGGAAGTGGGCTTGTCAACCGGGGCGGAAGACGCGGACCTGTGGAACAATAAGGCGGCGGTTTTGCTCGAGCTGGGGCGCGACGAAGATGCGTTGGCCTGTTGTCGGCGCGTCCACGAACTCGACCCATCCTATCCCCCCGCCTGGTTTAATCACGCCTTGGCAGCGGAGCGGCTGTCCCACCGCGAAGAGGCGGTACAATGCTACCGGCGATACCTTGATCTGGCCGCCGACTCCGAAGGCGAAGCCCTGGAGCAGGCCCGTGCTCGGTTGGCCGAGATGGCCGGTTCTCCGTAAGGCCCGGACAATGGCCCCCATTGCCGTCTACGCCCCATCGACCGTCGCCACGGTGTCCCCGTCTCCACATGGCCTTGACGACTCAGGCATTTATGTGAACAATTAGGCTCGGAATGCGTTGAATGCTTTCGGGGCTTTTGAGGCGATGCGGATGAAGCGATGGCGATATATCCTGGTGGCCGTTTTGATTTTGGTGGCAGCTCGCGCCACCGCCGGGCCAGACTACTTTCGTCCGGGCCGTTGGGTGGCCTTGCCGCGTGGCGTGACGGGGCGCATCACGGCCCCAGGGACCGCGACGGTTGTCGGGCCGGACGCCTCCGGGGTGCAATATGCCCTCCCGATGGCGGCCCCATGGCATACCGGTGCGGGCGGCGCTCCGAAGGACGTGGAGGCGCTGCCGCGCGGTGCGTGGTTGGTCGCTGAGATTGACCGGCTTGCGGGTGTGCGCACCGTGCCGCGCGATGCGGTGCTGAAGGCCTTGCCCGATGGTTCGGCTCTCGTTCCCCTCGGCGACATTCAGTATGGCGTACCGGACAGTGTCGATGCGGTGATCGCTTATGATTTTGGGGAGAGCCGTTTGCAGCCCGATGAACGGGCGGCATTGGCTCGCTTTGTGAAACAGGGTGGGGCGGTGTTTTTTGTTTATGCTGCGCGTTCCATCCCGACGGCGTCGGTCGGCTTGTGGCGCGAGCTGTTCGGAGCACAGGGCGAACCGGAGCGTCAGGCTCCGGGCTTGCCGCGCGGGCTGTTGGTGCCCGAAGCGTTCCGTCTGGGACTGGACTTTGAGGTGCCGGGACTGGTCTGGAAGCGGTACGGCCGCGGGCTGACCCTGGCCTATGCCTTGCCCCCCCGACTCACCACAGAGCGTTTGACACCGGAGATGACCGAGCAACTGCTTGAGCAGGCCGGTGTTGTGTTTGCCCGTGCCCGGCATTGGATCGAGAGCCGCCGGCGACCGATTGTGACGGAGCCGTTCATGCCCGATCTCTTTCGACTGTTTGGGCCGGTGGAGTGGGGCTGTGCGGAGCGGCGACGAATCGTGCTGACCGCCGCGGGCTACGCGGTCGCGGCCGTTGCCTTGTTGTTTAGCTTCCGGGGCCTGTTGGCCCGAAAAAAGCGGCGCTGGCTTGGAGCGGCTCTGGCCGTTGCGCTTGGTGGCGTGGTTGCCATTTATCTGCCCGCCGTCAGTGCTTCCGGGCTGGCCCTCGATGTCGCTCCGGTAGTGATTGACGATCCGGAGGCCGGGCCGGTGATGGTTCTGCTGGGGCGGGTGGCACGTCTGGGGCCGGGTCAGGCTCCGCAGATCCGTTCGATGACATCAATGCCGCCCAAACTGGTCCTCTACGGCCGTTTTTCGGCACAGCAAAAGCAATGGGCGAACTATCGGTTCGAGCCGCCCGGCCCCAGTCTTGAGCCCCTGCTGGATATCGGGCAAAATCTTTGCCTGGTGTCGGTGCGCCCGTTGACGCAGGCCGAGGCCTCGGCTATCGCGGCTCAGGAGCACCCCGGCCCGCCGGAGGCCGATGCGCGGATCGGTCTGGCCCGGAAGCGATGGGCCGAACCCCATCGAACATATCGGTTTGAATGGAAGGCCCCGACCACGGCTCACCGGATGTTTGATCCCCGGCAGGACGATGCCTTTGTCCAGATTCGCCGTCGTCCGGTTTTGTGGATGACGGCGTCCTCGGTGGCGGAGCGGCCCGCTCCGTGAATTTCCGCCCGGCGGAGTTTTGTGTTTGGCTTGACAGGTCGCGCGGGGTGCGGTAACATTGTCGCAGTGAGCAACCGGTTTGGAGGCGTACAATGCCGAACGTCATGCAGGGCGAATTAAACGCGAAGGGCAAGAAGTTCGCCATCGTTGTCAGCCGCTTCAATGAGTTCATCACCAGCAAGCTGCTGGGCGGGGCGCTGGACTGCCTGATGCGGCACGGCGCTGTGGACGGCGATATTGACGTCTGTTGGGTGCCCGGCGCGTTTGAGATTCCGGCGGTGGCCGGTAAGTTGGCACGGGCCGAGAAGCATCATGCGGTGATCTGCCTGGGCGCGGTGATTCGGGGGGCGACCCCGCACTTTGATTACGTCGCGTCCGAGGTCTCCAAGGGCGTGGCCCAGGTTGCCGCCGCCAGCAACATCCCGACGGTTTTCGGTGTGCTGACCACCGACACGCTGGAGCAGGCCATCGAGCGGGCCGGCACCAAGGCGGGCAACAAAGGCTCCGATGCGGCAATGGCCGCGATTGAACTCGCAGACCTGATGAGTAAACTCTGATCTTTGAACCAGACCGCTGCCCATCCTCCCGATGACTCGCGTCCGCAAGGGCCGGACGACCTCGCGGCGCCGTCGCTCCGCAAGCGCACCCGCGCCCGCGAAATGGCGCTCCAGGCCCTCTACCTCGTCGATATGCGCGGGCCTGAAGCCCAGTTTGACGGCCATCAGCATCTGGAGGCCGAGAGCGACGACCCCGATGTCCTCCGGTTTGCCGTCGAACTGTTCGACGGCTGTGTCCGGAATTGGCAGGCTCTTAATCAGTGCATCTCGGACGTTGCCGAAAACTGGCAACTCCACCGCATGGCGATCATCGACCGGAACATCCTCCGCATCGGCACCTATGAGCTGACCTACCTTAAGGACGTGCCGCCCAAGGTCTCCATCAACGAGGCCATTGACCTGGCCAAGAAATTCAGCACCGCCGAATCCGGGGCCTTCGTCAACGGCATCCTCGACAAACTCCGAACCCAACTTCGCCCGGA
>CAZBCO010000384.1:0-15785 GCA_964490295.1 uncultured Planctomycetota bacterium | reverse complement strand
TCCTCGGCCGTCGCGTGACCCGCCTCCAGCAGGAATCGCCGCAGCGGCTCCCGCAGCTCCCGGTCAAACCGTTGCCGCGAGATGACCTCCGAAGTGGTGGTCCGAACCGTCAGAATGTTCGCGTCCGGAACCCCGCGCCGCCGGGCGTAATGCTCGGCCACCGCCCGCGAGTCCGCGCAGGCCGCGTTCACCAGCAGCACCACGCTCCGTCCGTCGTCCGGCGGTATCTCGGCCGCCGGAGCCGGAGCGAGCCACAGGCAGAAGAGCAGGCCGCCAATCACCGTTCGCCACATGGAAGCACCTTTCCCAGCTTATCGTATCCCACCACGACGCGCGGCCTCCGGGGCCTCCGCGCCGTTTCTTTATTATACGCCCCGCTCCCGCGATTGCGACGCCCAATCCGCGCCGGGGGCGGCCCGCATCCGGTCGCCGCGCAAAAAAAGAAAGCTCCCGCACCGTGCGCGATGCGGGAGCTTGGGGGGGCCAATCAGACGCTGCCGAGGTTATTGGGCTTCCTCGCCTTTCGACTCCTTCGCAAGCAGCTTGCTCAATTTATCGATAACCTCGTCTCGTGCCTGCACAAGCCGTTCTGCATTGGCTTCGAGCAGCTTCTGCCCCTGCTCCAACTTCTTGCGCTGGGCGTCGGTAAGCACACCGAGAACGGCCTCTGTCAGCTCGGCGGAGTTCACATGTGTATTCTTGATACCGTGAATCACCTCAGCGTATTGCTTCGTGGCGGGGGTGTCCAGATTCGTCGAGGCCCGGTTGAATGCCTCCATGCGGGCGACGGCCTCTGCGATCTGCTGCCACTGTTTGTCCGAGAGGTTCAGCCGCAGCAACAGCTCGCCGAAGAGGGCATCCCCAGCGGAAGCCCTTCGCAGAATCAAGAGCTGCTGTTGAGCGTTCGCTGCGCCCACGGGGCCGATCAGCTCATCGACCTGCCGGTCCATCTTGGGGAGTTCCGTCGCCAACCAGGCGTTCCATTCGTCGATCACCGCCAGGGCCTTCTCGTCAGGCTCCGGGCTTCCGGAGCGAGGGGATGCCAGCCGGGGCGTGGTGCGCGGGGGAACCGCGGCGTTGATCTTGTCCCAGGTCGCCACCAATTGTTTGCGGATGGCCATATCGCGCTCTCTGGCGATTTTGTCGGCCTTGGCCAGACGTTCCCGAAGGTCCTGAGGCAACAGCTTGACGACGCGCTCGGCTTTATCCTGTTGCATATCACTCCTGCGGACGACGGCCGTCGCTCGTGAGAAATCACCCCGGCTCCCGTGGGGAAGCTTTTCCCGTTCCCTCAGAAGCATGGCTGCCGATGTGCGCTCGGCCGAAAGGTACGCTCGGGCCCGAGACCAAGCCAGTTTGGCCAGTTCCTTGCGCACCTCTTCGTCCAACGCCACATACGGAAGCAACCGCGCGCCGGGCAAAACGGCCTCCAGTCGCCCCACGGCCTGATCAAACGTATAATGTTGCCTGGTTTTTTCCGGAGCTTCGCCCAGCAGCTCGGTCAATTGCTTCTGGTACTTGGGAAGCTCGGCCTCCACCCAACGGTTCCACTCGATCACCGCCGCATGGGCCTTTTCCAGACGCTCCAACTGCTCTCCGTCCAGCACCAGGGCCACCGCCTCGATGGGGGGCTCGCCGACTCTCTGCTTGACGAACTCGTCCATTTTGGCTCCGTACTGGTCCCTGGTTTCTTTATCTTCGCGGAGGTGCTTCAGTTCTTTGTGGGCTTCCTGGCGTGCTTTTAACAAGCGGGCGTTGTATTCCGCGGCGATCTTGCCCAGCTTCTCCTTCTGCTCTTCGCGCAGTTCCAGCCGGTCGATAAAAGCATAACCACCTGGCAAGAAACGGTTTAACTTGGCCCAAAGTGCCTTATGGCTCCGCCTGTCCAGGTTCGGCCTCTTTTGATCCGCCCCGAAAGCCGTTCCCGCAAGAACCGCCACCATCACCCACATCGCCATCGTTCTCATCTGCTTCCTCCTGAAACCTCGAAGAACCCAAACCGCTTACCCACCCAGCGGCCACGCACCGCCCGGTTCCAACATATAGAAGATACCCGCCCCCTCGTTTTTATTGCAAGAAACTTGTTTTTTTTACCGGGGCGTGGGGGCGGGCATTTTGCGGAGGGCTTTACCGTGCCACATTTGAAAGCCGCAACATTGAAAAGGGCTGCGCTCCGTGCTATGCTAGGAGCCGATAATGGGCCTTTCACAACGGCCCCCATAAGGGCATGGACACATGAAACTGCTGGAACTGTTGAGCCCGAGCCAGATCAAGATCGGCTTGGAGGCGGAAGACAAGGAAGAGTCGTTCGAGGAGTTGATCGACCTGCTGGTGCGTTCGGGCAAGATCACCGACCGCGACGCGGCCCTGGACGCGATCTATGCGCGGGAGGAGATGCGCAGCACGGGCATCGGCAAGGGTGTGGCCATTCCACACGGCAAGACCGAGTCGATCCGAGCGATCTGCGCCGCGGCGGGCACCTCGGGAAAAGGCATCGAGTTCGAGTCCATCGACGGCAAGCCGGTCCACCTGGTGTTTCTGGTGCTGGCGGAGATCAACAACCCCGGCCCGCACCTCCAGACCCTGTCGGAAATCGCCACCTGCCTCACCGTGCCGGGCGGATACGACCGCCTCATCCACGCCCGGACGCCGGACGACTTTTTGAAAAGCCTCGGCGGCCTGGACCAGGGCGAGGAGCTTTGACCGGATGAAGGACACCATCGAGCAATTACTGAAGGTCGAGGCCGAGGCCCGCGAACTCGTCGCCGAGCTTCAGGCCCAAGCCGAGAAGGTCGTGGCCGACGCCCGCGCCGAGGCCGCCCGCATCGAAGACGCGGCCCAACGCGCCGCTCAGGCCCAGGCGGAACGCCTGCTGGACGAGTGCCTGGCCGAGGCTCGCGCCCGGCGCGAGGCCGCTTTGCAGGAGATTGACCGACGCAACGCTTCGTTGTGCCGCGTGTCGCAGGACAAGGCCGACGCCGCCCGAACGCAAATCCTTTCGGCGTTAATCGGGCAGTAGCCGGCGTCAGGAACACGGTTCGGATTTATGGCCAACCTGGATTTCATCGTGGCCAAGGTACACGGAATGCGAGGCCTCCTCTACGAGGAGGAGCCGCTGCGACAGCTCTGCAACGCCGCCTCGGTCGAAGCCCTCGCCCAACAACTGGCTCCCAACGACCCGGTGGGCGACGCGGTCGGCTTGCAGCGCGTGTTGACCGCCGAGCACCTCGCCTCGCTCTTCAAACTCTACCCCCTGCTCGACGGCTGGATGGCCGAGTTTTACCTCTGGCTGCTGCGGCGTTACCAGGCCGAAAACCTCAAGGTCCTGATGCGCGGCTGGGCCGCCAAGCTGGACGAGCGGGCCGTCGCGCGCTACCTGGTCCGCCCGCCCGACAAGCTGGCCCTGCCGGTGGCCGAGATGCTCCAGGCCGCGAGCATGGAAGCCCTGCTCGACGCGGTGCCCCAACCGGTCTTACGCGAAGGCCCCCGCATGGGCCTTCCCCACTATGAACACACCGGCCAACTCTTCTTTCTGGAGGCCGGGCTGGACCGGGCGTATCTCGCCGAGCTGAAGCGCCTGGCCGACCAGGCGCCCGCATCACAGCGCGGCGCGGCCGAGCCGCTGGTCGCCTTCGAGCTGGATGTGTACAACCTCATGTTGACGCTGCGCGGCGTGTTCAACTACGGGCTGGCTTTCGACATCCTCCGCCCGCTGCTGGCTCCCTTCGGACGGTATGCCACCGCCCGGAGGCTCGATGCCCTGCGGCAGGCGCCGACCCGCGAGGAAGCCGAGGAGCTGATCCCGACCGCGCTGTGGCACCCCGGCGAGGGCGACGCCGAGACCGGGATGCGCCGCCGCCTGTATGCCCTCGCCAACCGCCAGTTCTACGATGCGGGCATCCACTTCGGAGCGGTCGTCGCCTTCACCGCCCTCAAGCGCATCGAGCTGAGTAACCTGGTGAAAATCAGCGAGGGCATCCGCTACGGTCGGCCGGCGGACGCCATCCGCGGCTCGCTCATCGGCCGTGTCTCATCACAGCGAGGGGTGGCCTGAGATGTTTGTCTCCGCCCGGATGAAAAAAGTAGAAATCCTGACGCTGGTCGGCGACGAGCCTCGGGTGACCGAGGCGGTGGGCGAGATGGGGGTGCTGCACCTCACCCGGTCGCCGGTGGAGGGCGGGGCCACGCCGGTGGCCGGGCCGGAGACCGCCGAGAGCCAGGCCCACCTCGACGCGTTGATCGCCCGGGCCGAAACCCTGCGCCCGATGCTCGGAGCCGAGGCCGAGGCCCCGGACGACACGCTGCAACACCCCACGCTGGCCGAGGTCGAGGGCGAGCTGGCCCGCATCACCGACGAGGTTCAGCCGCTGATCGACCGGCGCGCGGAGCTGGAGGCCCAGCGGAAACAGGTCGAGAAGCTGCTGCGCGACACGGCCATGCTGCGGCAGATCGACGCCCCGCTCGAACAGATCGAGGAGCTCAGCTTCCTGCACTTCGCCATCGGCTCGATCTCGGCGGAGGCGGCCCGCGCCGCGGCCGACGAGCTGGGCGACCGGGCGGTGGTGCTCCCCTACACCACCCCGTTCGGCGACGCCTGCGCCGTCGCCGTCTCCAGCAAGAAGGGCCGCTGGACGCTGGAGTCGGTCCTGGAGCAACACGGCTTCGAGCGCGAGAAGCCGCTCGAAGACCAGAAGGGCCTGCCGACGCGCATCGCCGCGCTGGCCGAGGAGCGGATGGCGGCGTTGCTCGAAGCGGTCAAGGCCAACAACGCCGCGGCTCGCGAGGCCGCCGGACGCCACCGCGCCCGGCTGGCCGCCATCCTCCGCCGGCTGCACACCGAACGGGCGGTCATCCTCGCCCGCCAGAACTTCGCCCACACCTGGGCCACGATGCTGATTACCGGCTGGATTCCGGCCCACCGCGTCACCGAGCTGTGCCGCCTGGTGCTGGACCTCACCGAGGGCCGGGCGGTGATCGAGGTGCGCGACCCGACGGCCATCGACGGCGAGCCGCCGACCGAGATGCGGAACGTCTCGCTGCTGCGTCCCTTCGAGATGCTGGTCTCCTCTTACAGCACGCCGCATTACAACGAGATTGAGCCGACGCCGTTTATCGCGGTGTTGTTCCTGCTGATGTTCGGGCTGATGTTCGGCGACGTGGGCCATTCCGGCCTGCTGCTGCTGGCGGGCCTGGCGATGTGGACCTGGGGCCGGGCCAAGGTGCATGACGTCGGCGTGATCATGACCCTCTGCGGCGTGTCGGGCGTCGGCTTCGGCCTGATCTACGGCAGCGTCTTCGGGCTGGAGAGCATCGCGGGGCACGACCTGGGCGTGATGCACCCGCTGGAGAACGCTCGGCGGGTGCTGGCCATCACCGTCGGCTTCGGGATCGCGGTCATCTCGCTGGGCATCATTCTGAACATTGTCAACCGCGTCAAGCGGCACGAGCTGAACCAGGTGGCGTTCGACAAGTTCGGCATTGTCGGCGGCATCTTCTACTGGGGCGCGTTGATCATCGCCGCGCGCGGCTTCGTGACCGGGCAGGTGAGCTGGGTGCTGGTCGTGCTGCTGGTCGTCGCCCCCCTGGTGGCCGTGTTCCTGCATCGGCCGGTGCGGCACTTCCTGGCGCAACGGCGCGGGCGGCCGGCGGAGGAGGCGGAGAGCCTGTGGGAGGTGGCGGTCGAGAGCGGGGCCGAGGTCTTCGAGATGGTGCTGGCCTACGTGGCCAACACCCTGTCGTTCGCCCGTATCGGGGCGTTTGCCCTGGCGCACGCCGGGCTGTGCGTGGTGGTGTTCGAGCTGGTACGCATCGTCGGCGAGCTGCCGGGCGGGCCGGTATGGGCCGTGCTGGTCTTTGTGCTGGGCACGGCCTTGATCGTGGTGCTCGAAGGGTTGATCGTCACCATCCAGGCGCTGCGCTTGCAATACTATGAGTTCTTTGGCAAGTTCTTCCGTGGTGAAGGACGCCGGTACGAGCCTTTCCGGTTGAAAGGCACGTGAACGTTCTGTGAGATGCGAGGAGGTCAGATGAACAAGGCGAGGTTGGTCAAGGCCGCGGTCCTGTCGGGAGCGGCGTGGCTGGTGGTGGCCGTGGTGTTGGGCGTGGCCCTGTCGTCGGCGTTCGGAGCAGAGGCCGAGGCCCCTGCCGCCGAGGCGGCCCCGTCTGGAAGCACCGGCTGGATCGCGCTGGCGATGGCCGTTTCGGTGGCGTCCGGGGCGCTGGGGGCCGGCTATGCCGTGGGCAAGGTCGGCTCGGCCGCGCTGGGGGCCGCGAGCGAGCGGCCCGAGCTGATCGGCCGCGCGCTGGTGTTCGTGGTCATCGCCGAAGGCATCGCGGTCTGGGGCCTGGTCGGCGCCATCCTGTTGATTGGAAAGCTGTGAGCCGTGCTCGATTATTTCGTCATTGCCGATGAGGACACCGTCACCGGGTTCCGCTTTGCGGGCGTCGCCGGGTGCGTGGTGCATACGCCCGAAGCGGCCCGCGAGGCGCTGGCCGAGCGCGTCGCCCAGGGCGGCGGCATCGTGATCCTCACCGACGAAATCGCCGAGACCATCGCGGACGAGGTCAACGCCCTGCGCTTCGCGGCCTCCGGCCCCCTGCTGGTGCAGATTCCCGGCCCGAACGGCCCCGAAGCCGACCGCCCCGACCTGGAAGCCATCATCCGCGAGGCGATGGGCGTGAGGCTCTGATTGGAAAACAAGGCAAGCGACAACAAAGGCCACACGATGAGCGAGTCCACAAGAGAGCAAGCCCTGGCCGACGAGATTCTGTCGGACGCGCGGCGGCAGGCCGAGCGCAAGCTGGAACGCGCCCGGAAGCGCGCCGAGCGGATGGTCCACGCCGCCCAGGCCAAGGTCGCGGGCATCGAGCAAGAGGCGATGGACACCGCGAAGCAGAAGCTCGAAGCCGAGCAGACGATCCTGATGGCGGATGTGCCGCACCAGGACTTGCTGCGAACGCTCGGCGCACAGGACGCCGCCATCCGGGGCCTTTTCGACGACGTGCTGAACTCGCTCGCCGAGCGGCAGGGCATCGACCTGCCCGCGGTGTTGACGCGCCTCAGCACCGACGCCATCGCGTTGATGACCGGCGACAGCTTCGTGCTGGAGCTGGCCGAACCGGACGCGACGGCCCACGGGGCCGCGTTGACGGAGCGCGTGGCGGAAGCCATCAAGGCCCGCAGCGGGCGGGACGTCACGCTCCGCGTGGCCGCGTCGGACCGCATGCCGCAGGGCGGCGTGGTGGTTCACTCCGACCGCGAGCTGGTGGACTATTCCTTTGCCAACCGGGCGAAGCAGGCGGAACGCGCCCTGCGCGCCCGGCTGGCCGCCCTGATCTTCGGAGAGACCAACGCGTGACCGGTGCTGAAGTCATTCGAGTGAGCGGGCCGATTGTGGACGCCAAGGGTCTGGCCGGCGCCGCGATGTACGAGGTGGTCGAGGTCGGCGAGGCCCGGCTGGTCGGCGAGATCATCCGCGTGCGGGGCGAGGTGGGCACCGTGCAGGTGTACGAGAACACCGGCGGCCTGCGGCCGGGCGACGTGGTGCATTGCACCGGCCGTCCGCTCTCGCTGTTGCTGGGGCCGGGAATGATCGGCAACATTTACGACGGCATCCAGCGCCCGCTGGCCGCCTTGCACGACCAGAGCGGCGTGTTCATCCGACGCGGTCAGAAGGCCGAGCCGCTGGACACGCAGAAGCGCTGGCCGGTCACCCTGCAGGTCCGCAACGGCGACCGGGTCGAGCCGGGCCAGACGGTGGCCACGGTACCGGAGACGGCGATGATCGAGCACCGCGTGATGGTGCCGCCCGGCGTGCGGGGCGTGGTGACCGAGGCGGTCGCCGACGGCTCCTATCCCGTCGAGCAGGTGTTGTGCCTCGTGGACGGACAGACGGTGTCGATGGCCCAGCCCTGGCCGATGCGACGGGGGCGGCCCTACGCCAACCGCCTGGGCCCTCACCGCCCGCTGATCACCGGCCAGCGCGTGATCGACACCTTCTTCCCCATCGGGCGCGGCGGCACCGCGGCCATCCCCGGCGGGTTCGGCACCGGCAAGACGATGACGCAGCACGCCCTGGCCAAGTGGTCGGACGCCGATGTGATCGTGTACGTGGGCTGCGGCGAGCGCGGCAACGAGATGACGCAGGTGCTCGACGATTTCCCCAAGCTGGTGGACCCGCGCTCCGGCCGGCCGCTGATGGAGCGCACCATCCTCATCGCCAACACCTCGAACATGCCCGTCGCGGCGCGCGAGGTCTCGATCTACACCGGCATCAGCGTGGCCGAGTATTACCGCGATATGGGCTATCACGTGGCGTTGATGGCCGATTCGACCTCGCGCTGGGCCGAGGCGCTGCGCGAGCTGGGCGGCCGGCTGGAGGAGATGCCCGCCGAGGAGGGCTTCCCCGCCTACCTGCCCACCCGGCTGGCCCAGTTCTATGAGCGGGCCGGAGCGGTCGAGACGCTGGGCGGCGCCGAGGCCTCGGTCACGATTATCGGCTCGGTCTCGCCGCAGGGCGGGGACTTCGCCGAGCCGGTGACCCAGCACACCCGGCGGTTCACCCGCTGCTTCTGGGCGTTGAACAGCCTGCTGGCCAACGCCCGCCACTACCCGGCGATCCACTGGCTCGACAGCTACAGCGAATACGTCGAGGACGTCGGCCCCTGGTGGGCGGGCGTCGCCCCCGCCTGGCGCGCCCTGCGGCAGGAGGCGGTCGATATCCTCCAGCGCGAGGACAACCTCCAGCAGATCGTCAAACTGGTCGGCCCCGACGTGCTGCCCGACAGCCAGCGGCTGGTGCTGATCGCCGCCGAGATTCTCAAGGTCGGCTTCCTCCAGCAGAACGCGTTCGACGCCACGGACGCCTATTGCTCGCCGAAGAAGCAGGCCGCGATGCTGGATGCGATGCTGGAGTTCTATCGCCGGGGCGCCAAGGTGATTGCCGCCGGGGCGCCGCTGGTGACCGTGACCGAGCTGCCCTGCCGCCCGCTGTTGATGCGGGCCAAGGGGAAGCTGGCCAACGACGACGAACAAGGCCTGGCGGAGCTGAAGAGCAAGGTGCTCAACGACTTCGCCCTGCTCGAAGCCCAATACCAATAGGATGCCGATGCCCAGTACGGACAACAACGCAGTCGAATACATCGGGCTGAGCCAGGTGGACGGCCCGCTGGTGACCGTGGCATGCAGCCGGACGGCGGCCTTTGACGAGACGGTCGAGGTGCGCGCCCCGGACGGTGAGATCCGCCTGGGCCGCGTGCTGGAATCCCGCTGCGGCGCAGCCGTGGTCCAGGTGTTCGAGGGCACCTCCGGGCTGTCGAACCGGGCGACGCGCGTGCGGTTCCTCGGCGGCCCGCTGACGCTCCCCGTCTCGCGCGGGATGCTGGGCCGCGTGTTCGACGGGTTCGGCCGCCCGATGGACGGCGGCCCGATGCCCTTCGGCGGCGACCCGCGCAGCATCGACGGCGAGCCGATCAACCCGCAGGCCCGCATCTATCCGCAAGATTTCATCCAGACCGGCATCAGCGCGCTGGACGGGATGAACACGCTGGTGCGCGGCCAGAAGCTGCCCCTCTTTTCGGGCAGCGGTATGCCCCACAACCGCATCGCCGCGCAGATCACGCGCCAGGCGACGCTGCCGGGCGAGGACGTGCAGTTCACCCTGGTCTTCGCGGCGATGGGCGTCACCCACGACGTGGCGCGGTTCTTCACCAGCACCTTCCGCAAGAGCGGCGTGATGACCAACGTCGCCTGCTTCTTCAGCCTGGCCGACGCCCCCTCGGTCGAGCGGCTGGTCACCCCCCGCTCCGCCCTCACCCTGGCCGAGCACCTGGCCTTCGACCTGGGCATGCACGTGCTGGTGATCCTCACCGACATGACCAACTACTGCGAATCGCTGCGCGAGATCGGCACGGCCCGCGGCGAGATTCCCGCCCGCAAGGGCTACCCCGGCTACCTCTACAGCGACCTGGCCTCGCTCTACGAACGGGCCGGCCGCATCGAAGGCTCGCCGGGGTCGATCACCCAGATTCCCATCCTGACGATGCCCTCGGACGACATCTCCCACCCGGTGCCGGACCTCACCGGCTACATCACCGAGGGGCAGATCGTGCTGGACCGCGAGCTGTTCCAGCGCGGCATCTATCCGCCCATCGCCGGGCTGCCGTCGCTCTCGCGGCTGATGAAGGACGGCATCGGCGAGGGCCACACCCGCGAGGACCACGCCCCGCTGGCCAGCCAGCTCTTCGCGGCCTATTCGCGCGTCAAGCAGGTGCGCGGCCTGGCCGCGGTCATCGGCGAAGAGGAATTGCCCCCGCTGGACAAGACCTACCTCAAGTTCGGCGACGCCTTCGAGCAGAGCTTCCTCAGCCAGGGCGAGTTCGAAAACCGCTCCATCGAGCAGACCCTGACCCTCGGCTGGAAGGCGTTGAGCCTCCTGCCGCGCTCCGAGCTGCACCGCGTCTCCGAGGAGCTGGCCGACCGGTACATGAGCCGTTCGGCATTGGAGGCCGCCGATGAAACTTAACATCCCGCCCACCAAGAGCAGCGCCCTGCGGGTCTCGCGCGACCTGCAGTTCGCTCAGGACGGCATGGAGCTGCTGGACCAGAAGCGGCAGATTCTGGTGTTGGAGCTGATGCAGTACGTCGAGGCCGCCAAGCGGCAGCAGGCCGAGGTGGACCGGGTGTTGGCCGAGGCGCACGCCGCGCTGCGCGAGGCGGCGATGCGGGCCGGAACCCGCCGCCTGACCCGCGACGGCCTGGCCGTGCCCATCTCCAAAACCATCCGGATTCGCGTCCATCGGGTGATGGGCATCCGTGTGCCCCAGGTCGAGACGGCCGGCGCCCAGACTGCCCCGGCCTTCGGGTTTGCCGACGGCACGATCAAAGCGGACGACGTGATGCGCGCCTTCTCGCAGGCGCTGCCGTTAATCGGGCAACTGGCCGAGACCCAGAACGCGGTCATCCGCCTGGCCCGCGAGCTGCGCAAGACGCAACGCCGCGTCAACGCCCTGAACCGGCTGTTCATCCCCGACGCCCGCGAGACGCTGACGTATATCGATGCGACGCTGGAAGAGCGCGAACGCGAGGCGTTCGTGGTCAAGCGCATGATCCGCGACCGGCTCCGCCGGGCTTCGGGCGCCGACGCCCCAGAAAGCGAGGGATAACCATGACCCAACCGCTGCTGATTCGGAGCCTGATGTTGGTGGTGGACGGCACCGATTCGGGCGTGGCCGCGGCCCGCTACGCGGTGCGCTCCGCCGCCCAGCACCAGGCCGCCCTCACCGCCGTGGCCGTGGTCGATACCGCCACGCTCAAGACCCTGCTCAAGAGCAGCGTGCTGGTCGAGGCCGAGATGCAGGAGTTCGACCAGGAGCTTGAAGTCTCGGCCCGGGCCAACCTGAACTACGTCGCCCAACTGGCGAGCGAGCAGGGCATCACCGTCGAGCCGGTGTTGAAGAAAGGCTCGGCCCATTCCATCGTCATCGACGAGGCTCGGCGGCTCAAGCCCGACCTGCTGGTGATGGGCAGCTTCAGCACGTCGATGATCAAGCACGACCTCAGCGCGCGGGAGCGCCGCCTGATCGTGGACGAGGTCAAGTGCCCCATCCTGCTGGTCCCCCACCGCCCGGAGACGTGACGCGACCGGCTCGTGCTCGAAGAAGCTGTCAGCCGTCCGCCAAGCCGCCTTTGGCGCATGGGAGTCATGAGAGTCACGGGAACGCGAGTACAAGGCGCTCCCATGCCCCCATGCGCCCATGCCCCCATGCGCCCACGCTCCCATGCGCCCATGCTCCCATGGTGGTGAAGAAATCCGCTGCGTTGTGCCGTCATGACGTTGTGGTGTGTTATCCGTGTGCCACAACGGATTCCCGCTCGCAATCGCCACGGACAGGCAGTATAATGAACGACGGTGTGGGTTCCGAGACTCGCTTGGCGGGGGGAGAAAATCAACTGGGTTCGTGTTTTGTTATCCGAACCCTCCGGCTCGAAAATACGGTCGGAAACCGAAACCATAGGATAAGGGATAATCAGTCTGATGCGTCTGAAAAAGAGAGGATTCTTCGCTGTGATGCTTGCTGTGCTGTTGCTTGGCTTTGGGGGACCGGACGTGAACGCCTCGGAGCTGTTCGTCGCGCCCGACGGCGATGACGCGAACCCCGGCACGAAGGCGAAGCCGTTCGCCACGTTGGAGCGGGCACGGGATGCCGCGCGGGAGCTCAAGCCGGACGCAGAACGGCGGATCGTCGTTCGCGGCGGAACGTACTACAATGTATCGCTCGTGCTGGAGCCGGCCGATTCGGGCCTCGTGATCGAGGCGGCAGCGGGCGAGGCGCCGGTGCTCTACGGCGGGCGCCGCGTGACCGGGTGGCAGAAGGACGGCGAGACGTTCTACGCGGCGATGCTGCCGGGCGTGAAGGAGGGCACGTGGGACTTCCGCTCGCTGGTTATCGACGGCGAGTTGCGCCCCCGCGCCCGCCTGCCGAAGACCGGGGAGTTCACGCATCTCACGCGGTTCGATGCGCGATGGCACACGAGCGACGGCGGCGGGTTTCGCGGCGCGGACAAGCCCGAATTGAAACTCAAACTCCGGTACCGGAAAAGCGACCTCGGCCCATGGCTGGATGTAAAGAACGCGGAGCTCGATATCCTGCACTCGTGGGACTCGTCGATGGTCGGCGTCAAGTCGCACGACGCGAAGACGCAGACGCTTCACTTCTCCAACCCGACCGGATATCCGCCCGGAGCGTTCGGCGTACACCGCTACGTCGTCTGGAACATCCGGCAGGGCATGCACGAGCCGGGACAGTGGTATCTCGACCGGACGCACGGCAAGGTCGTGTACTGGCCGAAGCCGGGCGAAGAGATCGAGCGACTCACGGTCGTCGCCCCGACGACCGAGGCGATCCTCGACATCAAAGGCACGGCGACGGCCCCCGTGACGGGCATTTCCGTCAACGGCCTGCATCTCCGCTGCACGACCACGCCGCTCAAGGCCGGCGGCTGGGCCGCCGGCGTGTTCCAGGGGGCCGTGGAGGCCAGGTTCACGCGGAACAGCACCTTCCGTAGCCTGCACATCACCGCCGTGGGCGGCCAGGGCATCCGGCTCATCAATGGCCAGCGGAACACGGTCGAGGCCTGCCGGATCGAGAAAACCGGCGCCGGCGGCATCTACGCAGTACGGGGCTCGCACAGCCGCATCGTCCGCAACCTCGTCCGGGGAATCGGTCAAATCTACGTGAGCGCAATCGGCATGAAAACCTACGACTGCTGGAAAAATCCGAAGTTGAGCCATCACAACGAAGTGTCCCATAACGCGGTGATCGACGTGCCCTACATCGGCATCGAGTGCAAGGGCGTAAACAACCGGTACGAACGCAATCTGGTCCAAAACGCGATGTGCGTTCTCGACGACGGCGGAGCGTTCTACAGCACCGGCCGGGGCCACGTCTTTCGCGGCAACGTCGTGCGCGACATCGACAAGGGCAAGAGCGCCCACGCCTACTATATCGACGAGCTCGGCCACGGCATCCTGGTCGAGAACAACGTGGCGATCAACTGCTCGTGGCCCGTGCACGTTCACCTGGCCCACGACAACACGTTTCGCAACAACCTGTTCGTGGCCGAGAAGGACTGCAAGCTGACCTTCCCGCGGAGCCGGAACATCACGATCGAGAAGACGGCCATCGTCGCCGGCGGAACCCTCTTGGTCCAATACGGCGGCGCGGTAACGAAGTGGGACCGGAACGTTTTCTTCAGCCGGGCCGGACGGTATCACGGGCTGCCGGGGAACGCCGCACGGCGCGCCGATCCCCTTTTCGTCGACGGCCCGAAGGGCGACCTTCGTTTCAAGGAAGACTCGCCCGCTCTCCAACTCGGCATCGAGCCGCTCGGCCCGGCCGACGTCGGCCCCCAGAAGAAGGCATCCCCCGTTCAACCGAAGCAGGGGGCGAATGGACGGTGAGCCTGAAAGCGCGGCGGTTCTTCACGTCGATACCTGCTGTTCTGCTGCCTGGCTTTGGGAGAACCGGCCGTAAACGCCCCGAACTGGTTCGTTGCGCTCCACGGCAATGACGCCCGCCCGGTACCGCTTCCCGCCCCCTCTCGTGCTCGAAGAAGCTGTCAGCCAAGCCGCCTTTGGCGCATGGGAGTCATGAGAGTCATGGGAGCGCGAGTACAAGGCGCTCCCATGCTCCCACGCTCCCATGCCCCCATGTTGGTGAAGAAATCCGCTGCGTTGTGCCGTCATGACGTTGTGGTGTGTTATCCGTGTGCCACAGCGGATTCCCGCTCGCAATCGCTATTTCGCGCGGATATAATGTGCCCGTTCACAAGTGCCGCACGCTCGGCGACGAGGAGAGAACAGACGGTGATCGTGCTTCGTTATCCGATTCCTCCAGCCCTCCGAAAACGCGGACGGAAGCCCAAACCAAAGGGTAATGAATACGATGTCACAGGATAGCAGCGTGTATAGCAACGAGAAGCCCGCTTTCAACGGATACACCATCCGCCTCGCCGCGGCACCCCACACGCTGCGTGTCGAGCGGGGCGATACGGCCCGCGAGTTCGCCGTGCCGCCGCTCAGCCGCCTCACAGTACGCGACGAGGTCTGCCCGTCCGCCGATGCGGCCCGTTGGCCGATTCTGCCGCTGCGCAATCGCAAGGAGGCCGCGCAGGTCTGGCCGGTGCCCGGAGCCGTGCAGGCCGAGACGCTGCGCCTCTGCCGGATCGACCCCGACGGCCAACGGCATCTGTTGCAGCCCGGAATAGACTACGATCTGGACCCGAACTTTGTTCACATCACGCCGCGCAAGGCATGGGACCGATCGCGGGATGTGTACGCGATGGACTACGACCTGCGGTTGCAGCGGGTGGACGTGCTCGCGGAAAAGGACGGCGAGCCGCGGCTGTTCCTCGGTTCCGAATCGCTGGTCTGTCCGCGTTGGCCGAGCCTGCCGCCCGGCTGGATGGGGCTGGCCCGAATCTATCAGCGGTTCTGGGAGCCGTTCGGCCCCGACTCGATTTTCCCCATCCATCGCCCCGAACACGCCCGGCTGATCAACTACCGCATCCTCACCGACCGCGCCGCCCGCCTGCCGGACGGAAGCGCCCCCGACCAACCGGAGCAGGCCGAGCATCCGACCTGGCCGGAGGTCATTGACTACGACCGCCACGTGACCGGGCCGCCCGAAGCCCTCGCCCGGCTCCGGCGGCGGCTGACCGAGGCCGGCGAATGTCGCCTGGTTTACTTCGGCGACAGCATCACCCAGGGCGGCGACGTGGACCCCGACTGGCGCTGGACCACGCGCTTCAGCCGCCACCTCACTCGGCAGATGCCGAACAAGCCCTTTCACTGCGTCAATGCCGCCATCGGCGGGACCAGCTCCAGCGTCGGGCGAGAACGCTTCGAGCGCGACGTGCTGGCCCATCAGCCGGACATCGTGACCATCCTCTTCGCCCTGAACGACAAGAAGCTGGACGATGCGACCTTCACCGAAAACCACCGCTACTTCATCGACGCGCTGCGCGAACATGATGCCGAGCCGATCCTTTTCACCTCCAATATGAACACCGGCATCTGGATGCCCGGCCTCGACCACGCCGAGCAGCGCATTGTCGACTTCTGCCGCGAGCACGGCCTCATCTGCCTCGACGCCTATGCGATATGGAAGAGCTTGCCGCAGTATGGCATCCCCTACGAGACCCTGCTCAGCAACGGCATCAACCACCCCGACGGCATCGCGGCGGGCGTATTCTACGAGCTGCTTAAACGGGCCTGCTTCGGGCC
>CAZBCO010000383.1:0-2511 GCA_964490295.1 uncultured Planctomycetota bacterium | reverse complement strand
CGCCCCTTGCGCTCCAGCGTACACAGGACATGGCGACCGCCCCAGGTGGTCGAGATGGTCCCCAGGGTGCCGATAATCTCCCATTTCTGCCGCTCGACGGTGCGCCGCAGGGAGGAGACCATCACATCGCCGACAGTCCCGTCGGCGAATCGGATCATCGCCCGTGCCTCGTCCTCGTTGGTCGCCTCCGTCCACAGCCGCTTCTGCGAGAAGCCGGTCACGTTCTTAATCTTCGCTTTGACAAGCTGGAGCGTCCAGTCGAGCATGTGCGCTCCCCAGTCGTAGAGGCAGCCGCCGGAGATTTTCTTCGAGGCCCGCCACCAGTCGGTGCGCATACCATAGTCGCACATGTGGCACTGCACGCTGAACAGGTCGCCGATGGTGCCGCTTTCCACCAACTTGCGAACCGTCAGGAAGTCGCCGTCCCAGCGCCGGTTATGGTAGCAGCTCAAGGCCAGCCCGCGCTGCTTGGCGGCCTTCAACATCGCCTGCCCTTCGGCGGCGGTGATGCAGAACGGCTTCTCAAGCACCACATGCAGCCCTGCCTTGAGAGCCTGAAGGGCGAGCTTGGCGTGGGTGTTGTGCGGGGTCACGATGACCACCATCTCCGCGCCGGATTGCTTCAACAGCGAGGTCATCGTGGCGAAGGTCTTGATGCCCGGAAATTCGGTCTGGGCGGCTTCGCGCCGAGCCTTGTCCGGGTCGCAAACCGCGACCAACTCCGCCCGCCCGGTGGCTTGCAGGTCGTTGGCATGCCGCCGCGACATATTGTACTGGCCGCCGTAACCACAGACCGCAAACTTCAATACCTTTTTGTCCAATGCCGAACTCCTTTGCGTAATGATAACGTTTCCACGAGCCAATATTTATCCGCCTTTGCACGTCTTGTCAAGAGGCGCCGACGATTCATCGGCCGCCGCGGCGCGATCCCGGATGAACTTCGGGTGGTGGCCGGCGATGACCACCACCACCTCGCCCTTCACCGATTTGTCCGCGAAGGCCTCGGCCAACTCCGACAGATACGCCCGATGCACCCGCTCGAACTTCTTGGTCAGCTCGATGCACACCGCGGCCATCCGGTCGCCCAGCACCTCGTGGGCATCGGCCAGCAGCTTGCCCAGACGAAAGGGCGACTCGAACAGCACCAGGGTGTGCGGGGCCTCGGCCTCGGCGGCGAGGAAGTTCTGACGTTTACCGGACGTTCTGGGGGCGAAGCCTTTGAAGGTGTAGCTTGAGGTGGGCAGGCCCGAGGCGAGCAGCGCGGCCTCGACCGCTCCGGCCCCCGGCAGCACTTCCACCCGCAGGCCGCGCTCCCGTGCACCGCTGACCAGACGGTAGCCGGGGTCGCTGACGCCGGGATACCCGGCATTGGTGCACAAGGCCACGTCCACGCCGGTCTCCAGCAGGTCGAGAATCCCCGCCGCCGCCCGCTCCTCGTTGTGTTCGTGATGCGAAATCAGCCGCGCGGGCCGCCGGACGTTGTGGCGTTCGAGCAGCCGCGGCGTGTGGCGCGTGTCTTCGCAGACCATCACGTCCACCTCGCCCAGCACCCGGAGGGCGCGAAGCGTCACGTCTTCCATGTTGCCGATGGGTGTGGCGATAACATACAGCGTGCCGCTGGTGTTGGCGTGGGTCATGGGGTTTGCCGTCCTCGAGCCTGTTCGGCCAGACGTCGGAACGCCTCGGCGGCGCCGCCGTCGGCCGGGTCCCCTTGCGAAGGCGTCTCGTCAATACGCCGCCCTTCGACATCGATCACGTCGCCCGACGGTCTCGGCTCGTCGGGCGGAGGCGGCGGGGCGCTCGGCTCCGAGGCACCCGGCTGAGCGAAGCCAAACAGGTTCCACAGGCCGCCCATCCGGTGCCGCATCAACACCGCCATCTCCTCCTGCTTGCCCGATACGTAGATGAAGGCGGCAATGATCAGCAGCCAGAGGTTCCATCCCCTCTCCGGATCAAGCAGCGTGAAGAGGCTGTACAGTGCGAAGCCCCCGGCAAGCCATCGGCCGACCGAGGCGGCCATCCGCGTGGCCTGAACATAGTCCCGGCTCCGAGCCAGCCAGGCCCGAAGCAGCCGCCCGCCGTCCATCGGGAACGCCGGCAGCATGTTGAAGATGCCCAAACCGAGGTTCACCACCAGCAGCATGCCGAGAAAGGTGTAGCTGCCCTTGCGGACCAGCTCAAGCCCGGCCAGATGTAACAGCCAGACCGCGCCCGCGATGCCGAAATTGACCAGCGGCCCGGCCAGCGCAATCCGCGTCTCCGTCCGGGGGTCTTCCGGCATGTGGCTGAACCGCGCCACGCCGCCGATGGGCAACAGCACGATGTCGTGGACATGCACCCCGCAAGAGCGGGCCACCAGGCTGTGGCCCAGCTCGTGCAGTATCACAAAAGCAAAGATGATGAGCGGCCAGATCAGCAGCTCGGTCCGCCCGCCGGTGATCAACAAGGCAAACACCAGCAGCCAGATGAAGGTCGGATGGATACGGATTCGGATGCCGAACAATGTCATGC
>CAZBCO010000382.1:0-18948 GCA_964490295.1 uncultured Planctomycetota bacterium | reverse complement strand
CCGCGCGGCCGTGTCCGAGGCCGACCGCGTCTATGTCAACTGGGCCGAGGGCACCGCCTACCTGGTTCAGCCCAGGCTGCGCTTTGTCGAGGCCGACCGCGTGGCCAACTGGGTGATCACCGCCCCGTCCGCGGAGGGCATCGCCACCTACGAAGTGCCCGTGGTGGACCAGGACGGCAAGCCGACCGGCAAGACCAAGCGCTATCGGCATTTCGTAATGAAGAACGCCACCTTCACCACCTGCTCGTTCAAAGACCCGCACACGCGGATTGTCTCCTCCACGGCGGACGTGGTCGAGGGCGACCGAATCAAACTATCCAACGCAACCGGCCTGGTGGGCGAGGTGCCGATCCTTTACCTGCCCGTGTTTTATGATGACGAGGAATACTCCTGGCCCTGGACACAATATGAGATCGGAAGCGCATCGAACCGGGGCATGTTCGTCACCGCCCGCTTCCGCGTCCAACCCGTCAAGGGCCTCAAGCTCTACCCACGGGTCGAATACTTCAGCGAGCGGGGCATCAGCTACGGGCTGGACGGGAAATACAGCTTTCACGACGACGCGGTGCGCGGGGCCTTGGAGGCCTTCTGGATTCCGAACGACCAGGGGACCGACGACCTGGCCGACCCGTCAAACCTCGCCCCGCCCTGGCCCGCAATGGCCACTGAGCCGGCGCTGGGCGTGGACAACCGTTACCGGCTGTACTTCTGGCATCAGCAAGAGGCCCCCAAAGGCTGGGAGTTCGACCTGGAAATCCACAAGCTGAGCGACGCCGGGGTGTACCGCGAGTATTTCGAGGAGCAGTTCAAGGTCGAGAAGGAGCCGGAGACGCGGGCGATGCTGAAATACGGCCGCGAAAACTGGGCAGTGTTTATCCACGCCAAGAAGCGCGTCAACGATTTCCTCTCGCAGACCGAATACCTGCCGCAAATCGGGTTCCGGATGATCGCCCAACCGATCGGCGGCGGCTTCCTGTTCACCAACGAGACCGAGCTGGCCCACGTGGTGCGCCGCTACGGGGATGTCCGCCAGCGTCCGGGGCAGCCCAACGCATCCATCGTGCGCATCTGGACCCGCCGCAACGAATACAGCATGCCCCCCGCGCTGACGCTGCGGCAAAGCGACACGGACAAGCTCAATACCTGGCGGTTCGACACCATCAACATTGTCTCGCGTCCCTTCCGATGGGGCGTGTTCAACTTCGAGCCGTATGTCGGCTGGCGCGGCACTTGGTATCAGCACGGGCTGGAACCGGCCCGTGGAGGCTACGCCGCAGCCCTGCCGCCGACGGGCGGCCCGATCCCGCCCGGCATCGCCGCCCTGCCCTCGCGCACCGGAGACACCCGGCGCAGCCAGGTGCTGGCCGGAGGCCGCATCGCCACCCAGTTCCACCGCGTCTATGATGTCTCGCAACGCCCCATACTTCGCCATTATTTCGCGCACGGTATGCGGCACGTGGTCACGCCGGAAATTTTCTACACCTACGCCAGCTCGCCCAGCCGCTCGCCGCGTTATTTCCCCGAGCATGACGACGTGAGCGAGGAGGACGGTCTGCACCGTATTACCTTCGCCCTGCGGCATCGCTGGCAGACCAAATGGCCGCCGGAGATGCGGCGCGACCCCGCCGCGCCGCTGGGCGGCGAGTGGTTCCGGCGCAAGCAGGCCGCCGAGCTTGCCCAGGCGGAAGACCCCGTGGACGTGATCGACTTCGACAACGAGATCGACCTGTTCATCAACCGCACACGGGACAACCCCCACCCGCGCGGGAAGCGCGCCCGCCGCTTCTCCAACCTGCGCACCGACCTGACCGTCCGGCCCTCGCGGAAGACCTCGATCTTCTTGCACACCGAGTTCGCCCTGGAAGAAGCGGGC
The DNA here is from genome assembly GCA_964490295.1 of uncultured Planctomycetota bacterium. GTDB lineage: Bacteria > Planctomycetota > PUPC01 > PUPC01 > PUPC01 > CAZBCO01. The sequence goes on along the minus strand of CAZBCO010000382.1, from coordinate 17,075 downwards.
CAAAGCGGCATGGGCGGCTTCGAACAGGTCAACCTGGGCATCCGTCACCAGCTCCGCCCCAACCTGAGCTTCGCCGTCAGCCACAGTATGCACATCCACGACGAATCGATCCTGAGCTTCTCCGCTGACTGGGAGATGAACCCCCGATGGCACCTGACGTTTAACGTGCAGCACGACTTCTCCGACGGCGAGGATGCGGACCGGACCATCATCATCACCCGCCGGTTCCACGAATGGCAATTGTCCTTCGGCGTCGCGTACGATCGCGGCGAGGGACAGAGCATCGGCTCGTTCCGCCTGGCCCCCGCCGGGACCACCCTGGCCCGGCCAAGCTGGCAGTTCCAGCCGCGCAGCGTCGAGGCGTTTGAACTGGCAGAGACCGCGAGGTAAAGCCCATGTCCAAGGCCGTGTATCCCGGCTCGTTCGACCCGATCAGCTTCGGCCACATCGACCTGGCGGAGCGCGGGCTGAAGATTTTTAATGAGCTCATCGTGGCGGTGGCCTGCAACGTCTCGAAGTCCGCCCTGTTCGATCCCGAAGAGCGTGTCGCGATGGTCCGGCATGTGTTCGAGGGCGTGCCCGGCGTGACCGTGGCCCACTACACCGGGATGACCGTGGACTATGTGCGATCGGTGGGGGCCAACACCATCCTGCGCGGTATCCGCAGCGTCACCGATTTCGAATACGAGTTTCAGATGGCGATGACCAATCACCATTTCGCCTCCGATGTCGAAACGATGTTCATGATGACCAGCAACCGCTATTCGTTCCTCAGCTCGAAGTTCATCAAGGAGGTGGTGGCGCTGGGCGGCGATGTCTCCTCGTTTGTGCCGCCGCTGGTCGAACAGCGCCTCGTCGAAAAACTGCGTTCCAGGAGCCGCTAAACGATGCCCGACCCGGCTGAGCAGGAAACCACCCCGTCCGAGGGGCCTCCGGCCTCGGAGCCGCCCGACGACGGCGAGGGGTTCGTCGCCCCGCAGCTCGATGTCAAGCGCCTGATATTCGTCGGCCTCATCTGCCTCGGCGGCCTGATCTATTTCTTCTGGGACGGCGTCCGTGACATTATCCGCCCCCCACAAATCATCGAACAGAGCATCCCCGCCGGCACCCTCCGGCCCGAACACGAGATCAAGGTGAACTCCGGCCCGCTGGAAGTCACCTTCAGCCGCATCGGCGGATGCGTCACCGGGATGACTTGGACGCACCCCGAAGACGGGCACGTCGAGCCGCTGATCGTCCAGAACGCGGTGCCCAACCGGGCGTTCGTCATTGAGCTTCCGGGCGACACGGCCTGGAGCGAGGGCGAGTTCGCCGAATCGCGCACCTTGGCCGACGACGGCTCCCTCACCGAGCTGACCTTCACCCGCAACACCACCGACGACGGCCTGACCCTGGTCAAAACCTTTGTCTTCTCGCCGGACCGGCCCTGGTTCACGCTCCGGGCACAGTTCCGCGTCAACCGGGCCGACGCCCCCTCGGTCGCCCGCCTGCGGCAGGACGGCTACAGCCTGCACCTCGCCAACGCCGTGGGAGACCCGGAGGAGACCGACAAGGACGACCCGATGCTCAGCCTGCGCTACAACCGCCTCACCGACCATCACCCCGTCCGCCGTCTGTCCGGCGAACGCGAATGGCCGGAAGAAGCCGAGCGCAAGCGCGTCGGTGTCGGCCCGGCCGAAGGCATCCCCATCCTCGAATGGGTCGCCCACGCCACGCGCTATTTCGCGATCATCACCACGCCCGATAAACACCTCGTCGGGGCCAAGGTGACCTTCACCCGCAGCCACACATCGGGCGCCGCCGCCCGACTGCATGTCCCCGCCGACCAGACCGCCCCGGGGGCAACCCATTCGTTCTGGCTTTACGCCGGGCCGAAGGACTACGAGGTGCTGGCCACGCTGCCCGGCGGGCGGCCCGCCACCGGCCCGCACCGGGACACCGGACGCCAGCAGGAGGCCATTGACTACTGGTATTTCGGGCGGCTCGCCACGCTGCTGCTCAAGGCCGTGTACAAACACACCGTCCCCAACTACGGCGTGGCCATCATTCTGGTCACCATCCTATTCCGCCTGCTGATGGTGCCTGTTTCGCGGTGGAACCTGCGCGCGATGGTCGAGCTGAAAGTGGCCAACGCCCGACTGGGCGAGATCGACGCCCGCGAACCGCCGCGCAGCCAGCGCGAGCGCCGCGCCTGGTGGCTCAAAGAGGCCCGCCTCTGGGAAGACGTCCAGCGCAAGGCCACCATCGGAGCCTTCCTCCCGATGGTCATCCTGCTGCCCGCCATCCTGGTGCTCTACTACACCCTCAGCGTCAGCTACGAGTTCTACCGCCAGCCGCTGGCCTTGTGGATTCAGGACATCAGCCGGCCCGACCCGTTCTTCCTGCTCCCGGTGCTCGCGGGCCTGGCAATGATGGGCCAACTGCACACCATGACCGAGAATCCGGCGGCCGACCGGAGTTGGCTGATTATGCCCATCGCCTTCACCTTCCTCTTCGCCTTCTTCTCCGCCGGGCTGGTGCTGTTCTGGATGACCGATCAACTCCTCGCCTGGCTGTTGCTGGTGGTGATCAAGCGGCGCAAGCCGTCCGGCAAGTCTCCGGTGGACAAGGCCGAGGAGCGGGCGGCCGCGATTCGGGCCGAGCGCGACGCCGCCCTGGCCGCCCCGGGCAGCACGGCGGAAGGGCACGCCACGTGACCGCCCGACGGCGAACCGCCTGGCTCTTCCTGGCCCCCGCGCTGGCCTTCTACGCCCTCTTCGTCCTCTGGCCCATCCTCCACACCCTGGCTTTGGGCCTCTTTGACCCCGACGTCGGGGCCGGGGCGCACCTCGCCCGGCTGGCCGGTGACGCGCGCTTTGTCCAGGCCCTGACCAACAACCTGCTCCTGGTACTCCTCTCCCTGCTGATACAACTGCCCATCGCCCTGGGCTTGGCCCTGCTGTTGACCGGGCGCCTGCCGGGCCGGGGGATATTGCGTACCGTGTTCTTCGCCCCGATGATCGTGCCCAGCGCGGCCATTGCCTTTCTCTGGCAGTTCCTCTACGCCCCCGGCGAGTTGGGCGGGCTGCTCAACCAGGTGCTCGCCGCGCTGGGCTTGGGCGCGCACGACTGGCTGGGCGACCCGGCGACCGACCTCTTTGCCATCACCGTCACCGTCAGTTGGCGCTTCATCGGCTTCCACACCGTCCTGTTCATGGCCGGTATCGAATCCATCCCCGCCGAGCTTTACGAGGCGGCACAACTGGACGGCGCCGGCGGCTGGAAGAGCTTCACCGGGATTACGCTGCCGATGATGCGCCGTGTCATCACGGTCTCCGCCACGCTCTCGATCATCGGTTCACTCAAATATTTCGACATCTTCTATCTGATGGCTCCGGGCGGGGGAACCGGCGGCTCGGCGGATTTGGTCACCACCTACATGTACCGCACCGCGTTCCACGGCCAGGAGGTCGGCTATGGCTCGGCGATGGCCGCCGCGCTGCTGGCGCTCACGTTGCTGGTCGCGCTGCCGGCGATGAAGCTGCTGCGCGGGAGGGCCGAGGAATGAAGCCCCGCACGCTCATCCGCCTGGCCGTCACGTCCATCCTCGCCGTGCTGTTCGGCTATCCGCTGCTGTGGATGTTGCTGACCAGCTTCAAGACCGGGCCGGAAGTGGCCCGCAACGCCTGGGGCCTGCCCGCGGCCTGGCAGACCGGGAACTTCGAACGGGCCTTCACCCAGGGCCACTTTGCGCGCTACTATCTGGCCAGCGCCGTCATCTGCGGCACGGCGGTGTTGATCGCCTGCCTGGTCGCCGCGGCGGCGGCCTATGCCTTCGCCCGGATGCGCTTTCGGGGCAAGGAGCCGCTGTTCCTGCTGTTCCTCGGCGGAATGATGATCCCCGTCCACGTCACGCTCATCCCGCTGCATCGGTTGATGATCGCCCTGGGGCTGCACGACACGCACGCCGCACTGGTCGGGCCTTACGTGGCCTTTGCCCTGCCCGTCTCGGTCTTTATCCTTCGCGTGTTCTTCGAGGCGTTGCCGCGCGACATGGAGGACGCCGCGCTGCTGGACGGGTGCAGTCCGGCGGGAGCCTTCTGGCGCGTCGCCCTGCCGCTCGCCGCGCCGGCGCTGGCCACGGTCTTCATCCTCAACTTTGTGAATATGTGGAACGAATTTGTGTTCGCCCTGACCCTGGCCGGCGGGCGGGTCACCACGCTCCCGGTGGGCATCGCCCAGCTTTCGGGTAACTTCGGGTCCGACATCCCCGCGGTCACCGCCGGGCTGACGGCGGGCGTGTTGCCCGGCCTGATGCTTTATCTCCTCGCGCAGCGGCACATCGTGCGCGGCATGACCGCCGGGGCCATCGGCGGCTGAGGACCACACATGCGGATTATCGGCGGAGAACATCGCGGCCTGAAGCTCGCCAGCCCCAAGGGGCGCGAGGTGCGGCCCATCCTCGACCGCGTCCGCGAGTCGTTGTTCGGCATCCTCCGCGAGGTCGTCCCCGAGGCCCGCGTCGCCGACCTCTTCGCGGGGACCGGCGTCATCGGCCTCGAAGCCCTCAGCCGGGGGGCGGCCTCCGCCCTGTTCGTCGAGCGCGACCCCGCCTGCCTGACGACCATCCGCGAGAACCTCCGCCGGGCGCATCGCGAGGCCGACGCCCACGTACTCCGGGCCGACGCCTTCCGCTGCGCCAACCGCCTGGCCGAGGCCGGGGGGTTCGACCTCATCTTCCTCGACCCGCCCTACCGGCTGTTGCGCGGCGAGCGCGACGCGGCCCGGGTCGAGGCCCTGGTCGCCCGGCTGGGCCGGCCGGACATCCTTGCCGAGCGTGGTACCCTGGTGCTGCGCATTCCCTCCGACGCCGCCCTCCCCGCCCAAGTCGCCCCCCTCACCCCCACCGACGACCGCCGCTACGGCGGCATGTGCCTCACCCTCTTCCAACGGCCCTGATCCGAGTGTCGCGCTCCTTCATCCCCGCGCTTGCATTCGGTGAGGATCCCCGCCGCAAGTTGATGTGGGTCCACAATCCGATCAGCTTCTGGGTGCTGAAGTTCGATCCTGCGACGGCCAAACTGGAAGAGGTCAAAGACTAAGGAGAATCATTGAGCCTGTTGCACAAATCGCGGCGAAGACATGCGAGCGTGATCGGGTGGTGTATGAGCGGATGGCGGGAGACGCTATTTTCTTTTTCTTCTTGTCAGTTGGCCCGCCACCGCTGAGGATGTTTGGGCTGCGCTGATACAGAAGGAGATCGTTGGCAATTATTACCTCGCCCCACTCCGCACTTTGGAACTGGGGGCCGGCGGGAAGATCAGCTACGGACGAGAATCAGAGGATATCTGCGGCAAGGTAATTGCGGTGGACGCTCCGAAGAAGTTTGTACACAGCTTTAATTTCAAGAATTCAACTGATCCCGAAACCACCGTGACCTACGACATAAAGCCGATGGGGGATTCAATGTGTTCGCTTACCATCAAACACACAGGATTCCCGAATGCCAATCAGACTTATGGCCATATTTCCGGAGGATGGCCCGTCATTGCCTCATCGCTGAAAACGTTTCTGGAAACTGGCCACACTTTGCCATGGCCCAAGCAATGATATCAAACAAGGCCCTTGCGCGCGACGGCTACTGATAGAATCGGGAAAGGCATCACCGACGGAATTGCTGGGGCAGTGACCGAGTCTCTTGCTTCGAAACTGAGCTTGTCCGATTCATGCTGAACCAGGACAATTCATTGCCCTTGTGCTTTCTCTTCCCATCGCTATCTTTTATCGGCGAACGGCCCGGTGGATGCATCGGACGATCTTTTCCCGGCCTTTACGGGTTTATGATCTCGACCAGATTCGCCGCCTCCCGGTCGAACCTCATCGCCCATACCTTTCGTGCCAGGGTGTGGTTGACGAGGCAAAGCTTCAGCTTGGGATCGTACGCCATCGCGTCCTGAAACTCTCTGCTCAGATCGGGTACGCCGACTGCTTTGCCGTTCTCGACCCACTTGAAGTCCAGCCAGTAGAACTTGCCGTTTTCCGGGCTCCAGGCATAGTTGCGCAGCTTGCCGTCCGGCCCCTTGACCGCCCGCATCGCCAGGACCAGGTCCGCCTCCGGGATATAGACGGCCTCTCCGTGCCACAGATGCCGGATGTCTTTCCCGATCGCCTTGGGCTTGCGGATTTTCGTGTCGGTCATGGCGTTGGTGGCGAAGTCGAACTTCAGAATCCGGTTCCCCGTCCCGATCCAGAGGCAGTCGCGCTTCGAGTCGTACACCATGCACGGGCCGTCGCACCACATTCCGACCCCCTTGGCGAGCTTCTTCCAAGCCCCGGCTTTGGCATCGAACCGGAACAGGCCAGGTCCGGAGAGCGTCACCGCTCCGCCGGGCGTCGCCTTCATATGGGTGCCGGAAACGCCTTTGTGCGCGAGGCCCGGAAAGGGCTTCGGCAGCCATTCGCGCACCAGCGGATCGTAGGCCCGGTCGAAGTAGAACATCTTTCCTTCCGTCGGATCGTAGGTGTAGGCCCGGTAGGCATGCACGGGCACATGCGGCCGGTTGCGGAAAGAAATCGCGACCGGCTGCGAGGCGTATACGTGTTCGATGGGATCGTCGGGATGATAACCGACCGTCCAGAAGCCGCCCAGGACGCTGAAGTGGGCCACGTCGTTTTGGTGGCTGGTGGAGTGCCCGCCGCCCCAGAGCAGAAACTGGTGGCGGTCCGTGTCGTAGGCGCTGGTGCCCCAACGGTTGTTGCTGCCGGGCGCATAGCGGGGGAAGCCGAACGTCGTCCACTGATTGACGGGCAGTTCGTCCAGGAACCTGCGAGCCTTGTCCCGATCCGGCATTCCGGCCTTTTCCGCGGCCCGTTCCCAGATGGCCGGCGAAAAGGTCCGCCAGGCGTAGCGGCCGGCAAGCGGCGTCGTCGCGGCTTTCGCAGCACCCGCCGCGGGTTGGCCGGGATCGACCTTGCAGGCCCAGACCGTGCTCTTATCCAGGCAGACCAGCACGTCGCCGTCGGCCACCGCGCCGGCCTGGTACTCGCGCGAATTCACGTTCGGCGCGTTGGGGCTGCCTTTGCCGGTGTTGGGGATGGACTGCAAAGGCGTCCATTCGTTGGCGGCCAGGTCATAGGTCCATATCTCCTGCGGCAGCGCCCCGGCGCTGTACCCGCCGGCCAGCACGATCTTCCCGGCTTGCGGCAGCCAGCCCAAGATGTGGCCGGCCCGCGGGGCGGGGCTGCGCTCCGGGAACCGCTGTTCCCAGGTCCGCGTCTTACAATCGTAGACCCATGTGTCGGAAAGCGCCCGGTCCAGCCCGTCGCCGCCGAAGAGCACGATCTTGTTGTGGGCGGCGGCAAGCGCGACCTGCGAGCGCGCCCGGCCCGGCGGTTCCGGTGCAAGGGCGTCGGTCGCCAGCTCGAACGCCTCGCGCGCGGCGCGCACGGCGGCGATCTTGTCGGCCGTGATGGCGCCGTCCAAGGCCGCGCCGGCGGTCTTCACCGCGTCCGCGGCTTTCCGAAAGCGGCTCGCGGCCACTTCGCCGGCGCGCCGCTCGCCGTCCGCCAGCCCCGCGGTGCCGATTTCTGCGGCGAAGGCCTCGGCGGCCGCGGCCAAGGCCGCGGCTTTGGCGACAAGATCAACCTTGGCTTCCTCCTCGGTCTCGGCCACGGCAAACCGGCTCGCCGTCCGCCCCAGCAGCTCCTTGGCCTGCCAGCGCAATGTCTTGGCCTTGCCGAAGAGGTCTTTGAGCCTGGGGGAACCGCAATCGAGCTGACGCCATGTGTTCTTCGCGATATCGAACACCCATGTGCCCACGGCCGCTTCGCCGCCGGCGCTCTCGACGCCGCTGAGCCCGCCGCCATGGATGCTTCCATCCGTCTCGCGGCCGCCGGCCCCGCCCGCGTGCACGATTTCCCGGTTCACCGGATCGTACGCCATGGATCCCCACACACGGTTTTTCGGACGCCCGGCTTTGATATCCGTCCACACGCGGCCGGCCACGTCGTAGCGCAGCGTATGGCCCCACAGAAAGGCGTAGATCGAGCCGCCCTCGCTCTCGTCCGGGGCGTAGCCGTACTCGCCAAAGGTCCGGGCAATGTGCCACTGGCCGCCGGTGCCGGGCCGGAGATACTTGCCGTCCTGGTAAAACGACGAGCCGCCGTTATACCTGTGCTTCGCTCGCTGCTGGGTATATTCCGCGCTCACGGGGCCGGATTCGGGCCGGTCTTTCTCCATGCCGGGAGGATAGGCGTTGACCCACCGCGTCTTGGCCAGGTCGAACTCCTCGGTGTCGTAATGGCGCGGCACACCGCCGGATCTGGCAATCTGCCCGGCCGAAAGCACGAACTTGCCGGCCTTGGACGCCCAGACGAAGATCGGCTGCTCCCGCGCTCCCGTTTTGGCCTGATGTATCTTCACCCAGGTGTTGGCCGGAGCTTTCGCCAACCCTTCCGGCAATTCCACCTCGCCCGCTTGAAGAAGCGCCACTTGGACAAAAACCATCGCCAACATGCACACCCGACTCAGCACCGGAAAAAATCTCTCGGTCATAGTTCTCTCCTTTCGTCTTGTCCTGGTTCAGCGTGAATTGGTCAAACGACCATCCAGCGCGGCACGAACCACATCGTGTCGCTGTACCTGAGCCATAGGAAGCGTTACCTCCATACCGGATCTCCGCACAAGGATACGGGGATCATGTTCAAACCTGTCCCTCCGGGGATAATGTCATTGCTTTGGCACGACCGTTTTTTTACAGGCGGTCATGCCACCAGTCTTTTCCGACACACATTCCGGAATATCACAAAGCGTAAAAACGATGATTTTTTCTCCGGATGTCGTACTGATATCCGTATGCATGCTCACCGGACTTACATTTAGGATATCCTTTATTATGCTTTCAAGCAATGCCCTGGCTTTTTCAATCAGTTCTTTTCTTACTTGTTTAATCAATGTTCGACCGGTGTCGCCGCTGCTAACTTTAGCCAGATGCTTTTCTGCCGGCGTCAGCACCCCTCGCAGACGTATCAGGATCATATCCTCAAAAATAAATGTCCTGGCTTCGTCGGGGCCGCGTCCCATGTACTCTTTTTCAAATTGGATGATCGCCTCGCTAATCTCCGCTTCCAATTGACCCTTTGTTTTGACGCTCTTGGACATTTTGTCCTCGCTCAGCGTGAATTAGATAAACCTGTTCCAGAAACAAGAGACTCGGTAACGTCCGAGAATCCTGCGAAATCAGCAAACGGAGGCTCCGCACCAGCCGCCTGCTCACCACAGCCGCTTACCCGTCCCGAAAACTCGACCGGCCAATATGTTACCGGACTGACGACAACATGCAAGGATTCTCTGGCTCGGTGCTAGAACGCCGCTTCAGCCCCTCCGAGAGCAGCCGATGCGGAGATTGAGAGCTTATTCCGCCCAAGGAAGATGCGCCCATTCCACGAGAGGTCGAACCGTTGTCGCAAGGCGAGGTCGTCGCCGCTTTATATCTTGGCCGCTTGCCCCATCGGTACACCAGAGCGGCTTGACCGCACAATCCGGCTTCATCAACGACGCCTTCCAGCACCACCGGTGTGCATGCCCCTTGGGGCTTTTATAGGCCAACACCCCCAAACCGCAGATTCCCTCCTGCCCACGGGCGAACAACTCTCCGTTTTTACATGCCGTGGCCTCTCGGCACAAGGCAAACCGTCATTTCTGTTGGCGAAGGGTGTTTTTGGAATGGGCAGGGGCAGTTACGATTTCGACACTGAATATGCTTCCGGCAGCAACATGAATGGGTATCCGCGAGCCCACGGCGGGCAACGGTTCGATTTCCCTTTCGCTCAGGTCCACTCGCCGCGCCGCGATCACATCGCGACCCACCGTGATCGAGGCCTCCACGTCGTTTGCCCTCGGATTGTAGCACCGCCACACAAAGCCTTCACCCGACTCGCTGCGCTTCAGCGCGCTGACGACCAGGTCCTGGGAATCGAGTTCAACAAACGCCCGCTCTGTCGCCGGCAGATCGCCGACGTGCGCTGTACACTGGACCGACCGCAACGGCACGGAGTGATGACGGGCCGCGTGTAGCAGTTCCGCGGCACCAACGCGTCCGTGATGCGGATACAGCGCATAGCGAAAGACGTGCTCGCCCTGAAGCTGCGCCAGCGGCTGCGCGCTGTACGTATCCGCGCCGCCACCCGCCGTTCCGAAACAGCGCAGCAGCGTCAGTGCGATCGAACGCGTCGGATCATCGAACACCTCGTATTCGCTCAGCCCGGCGTGCAGCACGGCCAAGCCGCGCCCGTGCCCGTCGGCCACGTTCACCAGCGACTGCGTGGGCCACGTCCGCAGCGCCGCCTCGTACCAGTCACGCGAATCCGGAATGGCCACCGGCCGCGACACCACGTCGAACGGGGCGTCGGCCTGGTGTCGGTCCGTGTCCACGTCCGTGCGAAAGACAGCCCGCAAGCGGTGATCCCGCACACGGTTGTCCACATGCGTCGTGAACTCCAGAAAAGGCACCCCTTTGCGCAATGTGATTTCGGTGCGGATGCGCAACACCGCCTTGTGTTCGGATCGGGCGCGGGCCCCATGCTCGACGAACCGGGGTCCGTTGGGGATATGAATATTAAGTCCTGACACGACTTGGGCGGGCAAAGCCCACTCGCGATCAACGGCATAGGCCGCGAGTAGTGGACCGGAGCGAATCTTGGCCACGTTCGCGCTCTGACCGATGGTGGTGTAGAGAGCCTCACCGTCCGGCGTGATATGCATCAGCGGGCCGCCCTCCTCGCCACCATCCTCGAAATAATGCAGCCCGCGGTATTCCTGCCCCGTGTGCTTGTCCAGCATGTCGATTGTTCCGTCGCCGCGAATGGCAACTCGCAGGAACTCGTTTTCCAGAACGTTCGGCTTCGTATCGATACGTTCGACGGCACGGTACTCGCCCTCACGGTAGCGGGCGGTATAGCAGCGATAGCCCATGGGCGGCAGATCGCGGACTTCGATGGCCACTTGGAAGCGCATCGCCGAAAACTTGTCCACGTTGCCGAACCGCAACAAGGCGCTGACCACCTGGTCTTCTACTTCCAACACCTGCGCCTCGACGGGGCGGCCCTCGGAATCACGCACATCGAGCGATCCGGGCATGCGGTAGCCGCCGCCCGCCGTGCCGCCTTCACCGAGCGGGATGTGAACGAAACACTCCAGAACGCCTGTGTAGGCCGTCGCATGGGGATTGAACACCGTGATGCCGACCTCGTCTTCGGCGAGACCGGCATAATCGATCCGCCCGACGATATGCTCCAACGCCACACGCGTGGCGTCGTCGGCGATATCGTCCACCGTGCGGTAACGTTCCAGCGTGGTCAGCGTCACGCGATCCACGTGACACCCGCCGATACCGTCGTGCTGCTGGTTCTGACATAAGGTTTTCCACGCCACCCGAAGCGCGCGTTGCGGGTATTCGCCCTCCAGCAGGCTTGCCCAGACAGAGGCCGGCTCGGCCCAATGCACCAGACGCGCCTGGCTCGCCTGATTCATCAGTTTGATATTCATGCGCGCCGAGTACACCCCGGCAAAGAGCGGCCCGAACCCCATACCCACCCGCTCAACAGCCAGCATTTCTCCGCGATACACGGGCAGCTTCTCGATCACACCGCCGGCTTCCAATTCCTGCCGCACCGCCTTGAAGTAGTCGGGAATTGAGCTGATCTCAATACGGTCGCAGTCCAACTCGCCGTTCAATGCCTCGACCAGAGCGGGAACTTCGGGGTCCGGGTTCTCCAAATCGAACCCTTGAAGCAGGAGCAGGTGCGAAGTCGAGGACTTGGGCACCAGTTTGTCGAGCATGCCGTGCAGTCCTTGGAGGGCCATCTTCAGGTCGCGCGCGTTCCCCTGGTCGGCGACACTGTGATTAACTGCCGCACTGTCCACGGCGCTGTGGTGCAACAGATAGCCGCGTCGGCCGGTGCGGTCGAACATGGCCGCATGATTGCCCCGGCGATACGGTTTATACACGTTGGCCCAGAAATTCAGCCGATGATCCTCGCCGAACGTAAGCCCCAGCATGCGGCTGCCGTCGGGGGCTTCCCAAGCGTATTCAATCCGGTCCATGCGGGACTGGTCAATGCCCCGGTAGAACAGAATCGTGTCCATGCCGAACTGCCGATAGATCTGCGGAAGCTGCGATATCTGCCCCCACGAGAACACGTTGTAGGCGGCCTTCATCACGCCGCCGAGTGATGTGGCGATCTCGTGGCCGATGAGCAGATTGCGCACGATCGCCTCGCCGCTGACCATGAAGAGCGCCGGCAGCGTATACCAGGGGCCCACGAACAGCCGTCCGTCCCGGACCAGCTTCTCGATGCGCTCCCGATGCTCCGGCCGGGCGTCGAGATAGTCGTCCACCATGGCCGCCTGCGAATCCGCCAGGAACGACCGGAATTCGGGCTGCGCCTCCATCGTGTTCAGCAGCAGGTCCATCGCGTCGCACAGCCGCCGCTGCGTTTCCCGGAACGACCAACGCCATTCCCGGTCCCAGTGCGTGTTGATAACGAGGTGGAGCTTGCGATGTCGGCCCTCTCGCACGGCAGTGTTTCCCTATGTGGTGCCGACCACGCCCCGACATTCCCAGAGGCAGCCGCTGCGGTTCGGGGAATCGGTTTCGGCCACGTATGCCGTGTCGCCGACCAACACCATGTCGTGTGGGCGGTAGCACGCGGTGCCGTCCGCTGCCGCGACCTGACCGAGCACCTCCAGCGGGCCGCTCTGGCGATCCCATCGGAAGATGAACGTCTGGCCGTTGTCGCCGCCGACACCGTACAGGAACCCGTCGCGGCCCACGCGCACGGCCGGAGCGCGCGGGTACGGGAGCGGTTTGCCGATGTAGTCCAGGGCGTACGAGCGGGGATTGAGGCGGTACAGCTCGCCCAGCCCCGTGGTCGTGTACAGGAAGCCGTCCCCCCCGTTGACCAGGCAATCCACCGGGCCCGCCCCCTGGTAGAGAACGTTGCTGGCCTGGCGCGCGCTGGGCAGCACACAGCCTTCCGGGAACGTGAAAGTGTTGGCCACGGGATCGTAGCGGAAGAAGTCGTGCTTCAGCGACGCGGTGCCCCACACCCCGCCATCGTCGTCCACGTCGCTCACGTGGAGGATGCTTTCCACGCAGTGCGCCCGGACGAGGCGCTTTTCTTTGAGCGACCAGACCGCGAACGATTGCGAAGGCTCCAGGAAGGCATAGAGCATCTTGCGGACGGGATCGTAGACCGTGGCCTGAATATAGTTGCCCTGCATCGGAATGCCGATCGTGTCGAACCGGCGCGCCGCGAGGTCATAGCGCATCAACCGTCCACCCGGTGCGTCGACGTACACGGAAATCGGGTTGAGCGAGGCCATGCCGAAATAGAGCGCCTTCTCGTCCGGATCGAGCCACAGCCCACGATGGATTTTCATGTCGTTATCTTCGGCCACCGTCTCGAAGCCCAGATTCTCGAAGGTGCCCGTCTTCGGATCGAACGCATGCAGCACGTTGCCCATGCGGTGCGTCTGCCCGCAGTAAAGCGTCTCCGTGGCCGGATTCCAGCACAGGCTGGTGAACCAGCGACGGTTCTCCCGCATCTCTCTGTTACGCTTTGTGACCTGGACGAAGGTTTCGTCGAGGTTCTTGCGATCGGTGAGATCGGACCGGTAATCGGTCAGCACATGATATTTCGCGTCCAATACCTTCGAGGTCATCATGGTATGCTATCCCTTCTTTTCTTGCTTTTGTCCGTCAGAATCAACTCGCTCCGGTCGTTTAACGAGCTCCGTGTGTGCTCTCGGCCTCGGCGGCCAGGGCGAACAGCCGCCGGTCGAGGTCGCGGCGGTCGACCGGCCAACTCGCGTTCAGAAACTTGCCGCTCCGCTCGTTGAGATAGGCGTTCACCCTGTCGGCCAGTGGTTTGGGCAGCTTGCCGGCGTCGAGTGCGCGTTGCAGGTACAGGATCGCCTCGCACTGCTGCACGCCCTCACGGAACATTTCGTAGCGGCCGGTGGCGATCGCCCCGTCGGGGCCGGCGGCCAGCAACGAACGGGTGCTGAATCCAAGCACGCCGCCGGCGCGCATCGTCTTCACGTAGTAACGCTGGTGCTCGTGGCGCGCGTTCGGGTTCTCCTGCGGCAAAAAGTCCAGGCACAGGTAGCCCAGACCGTCGTGCCCCTGCATGATCAGCTCCTCCGGCTTGCGCAGGAGGGCCATCAGCGGGAAACGGTCCGTGTGCCCGTTGCGGCTCACGGAGTTCCAGATGCTCTTGTCGCGGCCCGTCGCCAGCAGCCTGCGGTAACCGCGCGCCGCGAGCTTGCCCGCCGTCCACACGCATTCGGACGAGAACACCGGCATGCTTGCTTTGCTGCCTTTGAAGGATGAGTTCAACTCTCCGTTATGCGCCGTGTAGCTGTATCGACCGTCCGGCCAGATGCGCAGGGCGATGTCGACCTGCTTCGGGTTCGGCGGCCAGCAGTAGCTCTGGTGACCAATGGCCGTAACGTCGAACCAGCCGCGCTTCTCGATCCGCTTACGCAGCTCGGTCAGGATCGGGTTCCAGAACGCAAAGTTCTCCTCCGACCCCGGCGGCGGATTCTCGATGCTGGTGATCTTGCGGGTCTTGGGGTCGTATACCGGAACGCGCTTCGTCGACATGGACCACTCGACGGTGCGCGCTTTGGTCTTCGGGTCGGTGCCCATATCGATGCCCCAGCAGTTGACGACCAGCGGCAGGGGCCGGCCCATCGTCTTCTCCACGAGATCAAAAACTTTTTCAATGATGGAGAAGTCGTAGTCGTACCCTGTGCCGTCCGCCTTGGGCACGAGGCGGAACATGCTGTCCTCGGTCGGTTCGTGGACTTCCTTCGAACGCAGCCCGGGAACCAGGTCCACGTCCACCCGCCGCCCGTTGATTCCGGCAGACAGGCGGTACGAGCTTTCCAGCAGTTCGAAATGCCGGTCCGACCAGAGCGGGACCTTATAATGCCGCGCAACGGAATAAGGCGATAACACGTTCAGCGTCTTCACCCGGCGTTCGGAGCGCTCGGGAAGCGTCCATCCATGCACCCGGCAATGCAGGGGCACGACCACCGGATCGAGTCCGGCGACGGTCACAGTAATACGGCCCTTGTAGAGACCGGGTACGGCATCCTTCGCGGGCCGCACCGTAATCCACACCGGCAGGATAGCCCCGGTAACGGTCGTCTTGTTGCGCCCGCCGAGAATCTGCTTAACGTATCCGACTTGGGACGGGACCCCCGGCAGCAGGCCGTCAAAGAGCGGCTGCGGCCGCGGCGTCCGGCTCGGATGCGCCAACTGTCCGTGGCGAAGCTCGAGGGCTTCGGACGGCAGCGTTGTCTTCCCGTCCTCGGCGGTCAACGCCGACAGCTCGATCTTCAGGTCGGCGATCGCCTTGTCCGAACTGACCACGAACCGTCCCGAGGTGACGCCCGCGCGAATGGCGTCGATCTCCACCGGCGCCGGCTCGGCGCCCGGGTCGCCGAAGGAGGCGAGACGCAGCGTATCGAACGGCGCGCAGTTCCAGACCTGCACGCCCGGCGCATGCACGCCCAGATTGGGGCGAATGCCGGCGGGTGTCTCGGCCGTCAGGGAGATGGCGCGCAGTCCCACGTAGGCCCAGAGTCCGTAGGTGCTGCCCATGCCGCCATGGCTGCGGCGGTGCACCTGGGTGGCCCGCTCGTGGACCGGCGCACGGTGAAGCTGCAGGGCCAGCACGTTCAACCCCTTGCGCAACGTCGCGGCCGGAATGGTCACCTTGGCGAGTGTCCGGTAGCGCCGATTGAAACGCGCTTCGTCGCGCTTGTAGTCTTGCCAGTCCTCGGTGCGGTTCTGCATGCTCTTGCCGTCGGCGGTGATATAGAGGTCGTCCGGATACGCCTCGGCCAGTGTATCGGGCTTGATCTCGCCCGCGGGCAGATGCCGGCGAGCGACTTCCTTGCCATTCATAAAGACGGCCAATCCACCGACGTAAGTGACGGAAAGCGTCAGGTCGCCCGCCTGGGTGGGATCGTCCACGAGGAATTTCGCGCGGGCGCAAATCATCGAGCTGCGCGTGGCCGAATGCAGCGCGTTGAGGTTGCGGTTCACGGAGGTGGCGCCTTTCTCCACCGGCACGCTCTGGCGGGTCCACTCGACGTCATCGAACGCCGCCTCGTGCCAGTTCGCGGCCGGCAGCGGCGACTGGAACTCGCCGATCTTCGTCCAGGTCACCTTGCCGCGGAATTCCTTGGGTGTGGCCGCCTCCTTGAACTCACCGTCGGAGCCGATCACCACCGGCGTCCGCTCCACCATCCACGTGCGCAGCACCGTGCGATTGTTGAGCACCGCCTCCGCGCCCAGCCCCCCCGAAGCCCACAGCATGATGGCCGCAAACACCGCCGCAATGCCAAATCGTTTATTCGCTTTCCATATATAACGCATCATTCGTCCTCCTGTGCTTAGCGCCTACCTTCGTCTTCGCCAAAATCGCACATGGATCCCCAAGGAGGCTGTTCGTGACTTGGAATGGCTATTTTCACGAACCTCGTTGAAAATCGTGGGCAACAACTCTCGTCTAGGTTATCTTACACGATCCCCTTTGATTCGTCAACATGCTTCCTCGTCAAAGTGTCGTGCCGGCACGACGCACGACAATCCCGCAAAAAAAAACTTGACACAATGAAAATTGTTAATAGAATATCGCGTCGCTGCAGGTAGACAGCGAAGGGGCACTTGGTTGCCCGTTCAAAGTAGATTTGCAGTGCGTATAATTTGGCAGATCTGTTGCATGGAATTCGCCAATCAGGCGAATGACAGGCAATCAATAGGCCAGCGAATCCTTGATCAGGATTTTGCTGGCCTTTTTTATGCCATACATAAAACAAAGAGGTTTATAGAACCTGTTGCGAAAATGCCCTCAGCCGCCGTAAGGCCTTATTTGCCGGTTGGGGTGCGACCAAAGCATAGGGACGCACAACGCATCGCTCCCTTTCTTGCAACAGGTTCTATACAAAACTATCTTTGCTTGATCCCGGATTATTGCAGTGATTAGCTATTTTTAAGTCGCGGTTGAACTCAGGAGCGAAG
>CAZBCO010000381.1:0-3394 GCA_964490295.1 uncultured Planctomycetota bacterium | reverse complement strand
CGAGACGTTACCCGGCCTCCGCGCATGCCGAGGCGGCGCTGGACGCGGCGGCGGACATTCTGATCGATCGGGGCGCATACACCGCTGCTATCCGTAGGCTGCAAGAGCTTCTGGGGCGCCCGAAGAGCGTGCTGGATTCGGATGCCGATAAGGCCCGCCGGGTGATGGCTCTGGCCAAGCTGGGGTTTTGCATGGCCCGCAACGGGGATGAAAGCGGGGCGCAGCAGGTCTTGAACCTTCTGCGCAAGGCTCCCGGGGCGGCGGCCGTGCGGGTGGGTGGGCGGCAATCGACGGTGGAGTTCGTGGCCGCTGAGATGAAGCGTGTTATGGTGTCCCCCCCGCGCACCGTGAGTGAGTGGTGGCCCGCTCCGGGCGGGTCGTCGGATAAGGCGGCACCGATGCCCAATGTTCGCAGCGATTTGGCTCGAAGCTGGAGCATGAAGATCGGCGACGATACACCGTTGCCGCCCGAAGCCTCCACGGCGCGGAGTTATTCGCCCCATAACCTGCCCGAATATCCGACGGCCTCGCCTTGGCCGGTGGTCGACCGCGAGGGCGTGGCCTATGTGAACACCGGCTTGGGATTATACGCCGTGGAGCATATAACCGGGCGCGTCCGGTGGCATACGACCCCCGAGGGTTTCCCCAAGTCAGATAACCCCAATGCCGTCCGGTTTGATTGGACCTATCGGATATTGTTGTCCAAATGGTTGACATGGCGCGGCGCGGGCACAGCCTCGTTGGGCGGCGGCCGGGTCTATGCCACGGAGCTGATGGGCGAGGACACGGGGAGTCAGATACAACGGGTTCTGGCGCTCTCGGCGTTCGACGCCGAGA
The DNA here is from genome assembly GCA_964490295.1 of uncultured Planctomycetota bacterium. GTDB lineage: Bacteria > Planctomycetota > PUPC01 > PUPC01 > PUPC01 > CAZBCO01. The sequence goes on along the minus strand of CAZBCO010000381.1, from coordinate 2,557 downwards.
CCGGGAAGCGGGCGTGGAGCTTGGTTCACGGGCCGTCGCAGCAGGGCGGTTTGGCGACGGCGGTTTATTTCCCTTGGGCACCCCAATACGTGGAGGGCATGCTGGTCGGCATGGCCGGGGACCAGGACCAGGCATTTGTGGTGGCTCTGGATGCGGCGACCGGCAAGTTCCTCTGGCGGACCTTTCTGGCGGCGGATCCCATTCGCATCAACAACACGAACTTCCGGAGCCCGGTATGGGAGGATTTGGGCGAGCCGGTGGTGATTCATGATGGAGTGGTCTATGCCCCCACCGGCATCGGCGCGGTGGCGGCGGTGAACCTCCGTGACGGCTCCATCCTCTGGCTGAGCCGCTATCCTCGGGACGCGGTCGGCACCCAGCGGATCAGACAGGGCCGGGGACATGTGACACGCTATAAGCAGGCAGAGAGCTGGAAGGGCGGGTTCCCCGTCGTCGCCCACGGCAGGCTCTATCTGGTCTCCTGGGATGCCCAGCCGCTGCTGGTGTTTGATTGCGCCACCGGCGAGTTGGTCCAGCGTATCCCGCGTGGCGAATATGAATACTTTGCGGGCATGCACGACGGGGCGCTGTTGCTGGTGGGGCCGCAGGCCGCGGCGGCCATCGACCCGCAGACCGGGCTGCATCGTTGGCTGGTGCCGCTGCCCGCCGCGCCCGACGGCCAGCCAGTGGTCACCGAGTCGTCCGTGCTGATTCCGACCTCAGGCCAGGCGGTGACCATCAGCCTCAACGAGCCCTTCGTGCGGCGGGTCCGTCGCATCCCCGAGGCGCAGGCCAAGTTCCCGATGGGCGAGGTCGCCACCTATGACGGGCGCCTGATTGCCGCCAACCGAGCCTTTCTGACGGCGTACTTCTCCTTCCAAGACACGCATAAGCAGCTCAGCGTGAGAATCGAAAAACTGGCCGGCGAGGCGAGGCCTCGGCTTGACCGGGCCGCCCTGTGCTTCCGGCACCAACATTATGCCGACGCTTTGAGCGACCTGCTTGTGGCGGAGAAGACCCTTAAAGCCCAGCGGAAACCCGACCCGAAACTGACCTCGCAGATGACCCGAATCATGTTCGAGACGCGGCTCAAGCTGTCGGAAGCAGAACCCCAGCGAGCCTTGCACCATGTGGACGCTGCCCGTCCGTATCAATTCGACGAGGCGACTCGCGCCCGGTTCCATCTGGCCCGTGGTGCCGCGTTGGCCGGCGAGGGGCGGCCGCAGGATGCGGTCGACGAGTATCTGCTGGTGGTGACGGAACGGCGGGACGTGCGGGTGACAGAGAACGAGATCGATCCCCCGGCGGGAGTCCTCGCCCAGAGGCGGATCGGCGACTTGGTGGATGCCCACGGGCACCGGGTTTATGCCCGTGTGGACGCCAAGCTGCGCCCGCAGTACGAGGCTTTCGTCAAGGCCCGCAACACGGCCGGGCTGCAGCGCATGGCGAACGAACACCTGCACAGTGTGTTGGCCCCCCAGGCCCTGCTGGCCGCCGCAAAAATGGCTGAGCCAGAGCCGCTGGGATTGCGGCTCGCTCAAACCGCCCTGCACGGCATCCTTCTGCGCTATCCGCAAGCCGAGCAGGTGGGCGAGGCCTATGCGATGTTGCTGCGGATGGCGGCGTCCCGGCCCCGTTTGATGGCGGCGACACTCAACGACCTCCGAACCAATCATCCGGACCTGGCCATTGCGTGGGATGACGGGAAGCTGCCGGGGAAGGCCCTCGCCCACAAGCTGCTCAATGACCCGACATGGCGCGAGGCGGGGCGCGCCACCGGGCTTAGACTGCCGGAGCTGCGTCCGCCGTTGACCAAGTCGTGGACAAGCGGCAAAGGCGCGGAGGTTCTGGTCCATGTGCTGTCGGATGACAACGTGATGGATTCGGGTGTGGGGTTGGCGGTCGATGTCAGTGTCCAGCCCGGCGTGTCGCCTCTGGCTCAGGAGATCAGCTACCTCAGGGCCTTTGACACTCGCACCGGCAAGCATTTGTGGCAGGCCAAAACCAAGGGCACCTGGTCGCAAGGCTTATTGGAAGAAAACCATAGTGCTTGGACCCGTCAAAAAATAAATGTGCTCGCGGTGTGTTCTGGTCGTGTCGTCGTGTTGTGTTATCCCGAAGGCCTTCAAGCCTTCGATATCGAGACGGGGCAGCCCTTGTGGGAGCGGAGCTGGCCGCGGCCCAAGCACCGTTACGCGACATTGTGGTTTGACCCGCAACTGATCCAAGCCGAAGTCCGCAGGTCCAAGATGGCCCAATTCCAGAATACCATCAACGCGCGCCCGGTGTTCGCATCCCAGGCGGGCCGCATCTTCGTGTACATCCCGGATCGAACCTTGCTCTGTATCGATGCGACCACGGGGGCGAACCTTTGGGCCACCAAGCTCGAGGGTTACGCCGTCGGCCCCATCGGCGTATTCAGCGACCGGGTTCTGGTCGCCGGGTTGCTGCCCAGCACGCTTGACGCATTCGACATTCAGAACGGCCGGCGGATCGCCAGCCACCCGATCGTGGGCACCCGAATCGGGGTGCCCACCTATGACCCTGAGTACAACCG
>CAZBCO010000380.1:0-12332 GCA_964490295.1 uncultured Planctomycetota bacterium | reverse complement strand
TGTCGGCCAGCGCCTCCCGCAGCGGGGTTTCGTATTGAGGGCCCGCCACCACCACGAGTTCCGGCGTGAACTGACGGGCTTGACGGGCAAGCAGCTGCCAATTGGACCCGGCCGCAAGGGAGGCCACTTGGAACTGGGACGAAAGATGCTCAATGACGTCGAGCGTGTTTTTACCGATCGACCCTGTCGAGCCGAGTAGAGCAATACGTTTCAAGAAAGGCTACCTTACCAGAGAGGGCACCGCCCTCTACGTCGTTTTGAAACCTCGAACCCTTCGACAACATGTTGCATCTTATCAGCATGGGATGCGGGATGCAAGTTTGCCAAGGGCCAATGCGGCCTCTGATGGCGTTGGGTGCGCGGTGCCGCAAATCGCATCAGGCCCTGCCGACGGCGGTTAACCGCTCAAAATCAAGTGGGCCGTACTGAAGTAAATAAGAAGGCCGGTAATGTCAACGATGGTGGTCAGGGCCGGGCTGGCGACCACGGCCGGGTCGAGCTTGAGTTTGGCCGCCCCGATGGGCAGCAACGCCCCCACCAGCGTTGCGGTGATGACCTGCAATCCGAGGGCCACGGCCACAGCCAGGCCAATCCGGTTGGGCGAAGTCCCCGCTGCGGCGGTTGAGCCGCTGCCAAGCAACCAGACCCTTCCAAAGCATAGCACGGCCAGCACTATGGCGAGCATCAGGGCCACGCGAAGCTCCTTGAACAGAACGCGAAATAGATCCGAGGTTTTAATTTCTCCGAGGGCCAGGGCGCGCACCACCAGCGTGGCTGACTGGCTCCCGGTGTTGCCCCCGGTATCCGCCATCATCGGCATAAAGGTGGCCAGAACGGCGAATTGAAGCAGCAGCCCCTCGTAATTCTGGACGATCGCCCCGGAAATTAACCCCAGCGCGGCAAAAAGAATGAGCCAGCCACACCGGTTCTTAAAATGAATCCAGGAGGGGGTGCGCAGGTAGGCTCCCGCCTCGTGGCTGCCGCCGATGGCCATCAGCTTTTCCAAGTCTTCGGTGTTTTCCTGGGCCAGCACGTCCATCGCGTCGTCGTGCGTGATGATGCCCACCAACGCCCCCTCGGCACTGACCACGGGGAGGGCCAGCAGGCCGTACTTGGAAAGCATCCGGGCGGCGACTTCCTGGTCCTCGTCGGCCTGGGCGGACAGGGCATCGCGGTAGATCAACTCCTCGACACGCTGTTCGGGCCGGGCCAGGATCAGGTCTTTCAGTGAGACAAAGCCTAGCAACTTGCGGGTTTCATCCACCACGTAAGCGTAGTAGATCGTCTCCTTGTCGGGCGCGGCCACGCGAAGCTGATCAATCGCATCCCGTGCGGTAATCGACGGCGGCAGCGTGGCGTAATCGGTGGTCATCACCGAGCCGGCGGTGCCTTCTTTATACGAGGCCAGCCGCCGGATGTCTTCGCGCTCGGCCTTGGCCAGGGCCGGTAGCAGGGCGTGCTGCTTCTCTTCCGGGATACGCTTCAGCAAGTCCACCCGCTCGTCCGAGGCCATATCCGTGACCAGCCAGGCCAGGGCTTTGCGGTCCAGCGGGTCCACCACCTCCACCTGGATATCGTCTTCAAAACGCACAAAGATTTCCGACGCGAGGGCGGGGTCTAATTTCGATAAGACCTGCCAGATTTCGCCCGGCTCCAGGGCGGACAGGAGCTCGGCCACCGTCTCGGGGTGAGACGATTGGACAAACTCTCGCAAAACATCAAGGCTGTCGGTTGCGAGTAACTCGCGGATTTCGGGGACGAGGATGGGGTTGGTCACGTTCGCCTCCTTCGGGGTCGCACCGTCGCGCGCGACCGGAGGCGGTTGGGCGTCATGCCGCGATGGGCAACGCTTCGGTCAGGTCACGGACAGCACGGCCGGGTTCTGGTCCAGGTTCCTTTTCGCTCTGAGCGTCTGAGGCACTGGCTTGGACAGGGCTTCCAGTGCCGATAATACCAGTCATCATATGTCCTCCTGAGCACGTTTCGGCATCCGGGAATGCCTGCGAAAAGTATAGCGCCCGGCAAGGAATCAGGCAAGCGATTTCGTGTTGAAAATGCGGTTTTCAATTCGGAAAGTGCTTGCGATAATGTCGAGTTGTGGGTATGTTAGCAAGTGGTTTCGGATGTTTGTGAAGGATATGAAAGCGAGCGCTTCATATTCTTGCTGTGCTTTCAGTGGGGTCTTGGCCCGGAGCCAACGCCAAAACGGCAGGCCGGGCCAGGCGAAAGGAGTTTGGATGATGTTGAAGCGAAGCATGTTTTGCGGGTTGCTGATGGTCTTGGCGGCGTTGTCCTGTGTGTCTTGTGGGCTGATCGAGTCTACGGATCAGGTACCGGCGGGCGCGTTCAATGTGCGCATCGTGTCCGACTCGGTTCCCGATTTCAGCTCCCGCGAGAATTTCGTCTATTCGGTGATGTCCAACTGGCCGACCGATGCCGAAAAGTGCCTGGCCCAGTTCCGATGGATGCACCGCTGCCGCCGCGTCGGCTCCTATGTTCCCGAAGACGGACGCCCGGTGTTGGACCCCATCCTCTTCTTCAACAGCTATGGCATCACTTTTTGCTCAATGATCTCCGAGATGAACGTATCGTTCTGGGAGGCGGCCGGCTATCCGGGACGGCCCCGCCACATCAACGACCACGTCGTCTCCGAGGTCAAGTACGGCGGCGCCTGGCATATGTTCGACAATGACTTCTGCAACTATTTCATCAACGCCAAGGGCGAGGTGGCCAGCGTCGATGAGCTGCACGCAGGGCGCCAGCGTGTGCCGGGCCGGCATTACATCTATGACCATTGCCCGGTGGCGAGCTGTGTCGGCGGGCGGATTTTTATGGGCCCCAGCTCGGCGACCATCGAAGACGTTGCGAAGGAATGGTACAAGGAACTGCGGTCATGGGGCAGGGGCGACCCCGGTTCGAGCGGAGCACAGGCGGGGCATCGATTCACTCTGGGCCTTATTCCTGATGCGGTCTACTCGCGGTATTGGCAGCCGCTGGGTACGGGGGATTTATACGCCCGCCCTATGCCCCGTAGCGGAGACCCCGCAACCCGCTCCACGTTGAAGAACAGCCGGTCGAACGGTCGGTGGGAATGGAATGTGGACGTGCGTAACGCGGCGACCCTGTTCGGCGGGGATAACGTGACGGTGGGCACGATGGGCGTCGGCCCGGAAGACCCAAACCGCAAGGGCGTTGCCATCTACCGGCTGGCCGCCGCCAACATCATGACCTCGGCCACCATCCGCGCCCGGGTCACCGGCGACGCCCCCGTGTTGCAGGTGTCGGGCGATGGTGGACGGTCCTGGCATCCGCTTAAGATTGAGATCCAGCCCGGCAAGCCGGGCGTGGTCGGCACCACCGCAACCCCCGTGGCGGGGCGACTCGACCTGTTGCTGCGCGTGGAGCTTTCCGGCGCCAGCCGCCTGGTTGGGCTGGCGATTGAGGCCATCACCCAGACCAATCCGCGCACACTGCCTGCGCTGCGCCTGGGTAAGAACACCGTTGTCGCGGTGGCCGAGGAGCAGTTGGAGACCGTGACGCTCAACCCGCGCCTCAGCGCCGGCCAGCATGAGAAAGAGGTGTTCAGTACCCGTGGTTTCCGTCCGCTCGGGCGCATCACCGACACCACGATGACCATCGAGGCGACCGGGCCGTCGGAGCTGGTGCTCAAGGCCGAAGCCCCGCGCGATATCCGGTGGATTCAGATGAACGCGACCATGCACCTGACCAAACCCGAACGGCAGATGACCACCTCGGTCTCGTTCGACGACGGCAAAACCTGGCGGCAGATCGGCCGGCAGGGGTACACGCCGGACCGCTTCTGGGATTACCGCACCTCGGACGAGACGCGCGACATCCCGCCCGGCACCCGCAAGGTGCTGCTTCGCTATGCCTTCAACGGCGACGGCACCGGGCTGGTCAACGTGGTCGCCTATGTGGGCTATTCGCCCGCCGGACGCTTCGCCGCCTATGACGTGACTTATGCCTGGGACGAGTGGCACGACGGAGCTTGGAAGCCGTTTGAACACCGCGAACGGGTCGCGGGGCGCTACCATCGCTTCGAGATTCCCGTGGGCGGCAGCCGCCCGCCCCGGATGCGGTATATTCGCACCGCACTGGCCGGCGATAGCCCGGCCCCGGTGAACCCGCCGCGCGACATCGCCCCGGACCACGGCGCTCCCTTCCGGCTCGAATACGGCGCGGTGGTCTCCAAGGGGGCCTCCTACCAGGTCAGCCGCCCCGCCGGCCAGGCCTACCCGGACAAGAACGGCAAGGTGCTGACCGATGGTTACGTCGGCCTGGCCAGCTACTGGGGTCTGGGCAAGATCAACCTGACCGGCGAGAAGAACAAGGGGCGTGTGGGCGAGCTGGTGGCTTGGGAACCCGGCGATGAGGTGCTGGTGACCCTCGACCTCGGCAAGCGCCGGCCGGTGGGCGGGGCGCGAATCGCCGCCGTGCAGCCCAATGCCCAGGTGCTGTATCCCAAGACGATGACCGTCGAGATTTCGGACGACGGCAAGACCTTCCGCCCAGTGGGGCACACGACGTGGGAGGCCTGCTTCCATCTGCCCGCGGACCAGGTCGAATGGGAAGGCACCGACTCGCCGATTTATGCGGGGCTTCCGGCGGGCGGCATCACCGACTTCAAGTTCCCAATCCTGTTCGAGGATGCGTTGAACCGAGCCGATAAGCCGATGGAGGCCCGCTATGTGCGCTTCCGGCTGGCCAAGCCCGAAGACCCCAAGGCGGGCATCGGCCTGTGGGAGCTGGAAGTTTACGACACGCTCCGCCGCGTCCCATATGATGAACGGCTTCAACTTCCGGAGCCGCCGAAATAGGCGGATGACGGTTTTCCTTGATTGGAGTGCATGATGCTTGCGATAGATGGCGGCATACCCGTGCGTGTCGGCGGGATGCCGACGCGCGGGCTGATTGGTGAGGAGGAGAAGGCGGCGGCGATGGCCGTCTTCGACGAGGCCATTGCTTCGGGCAACGCCTTCGGCTACGGCGGCTCGCACGAGCAGCGCTACGAGCAGGCGTTCGCCGAGATGATGGGCGGCGGGTTCGCCGACGCCGTGAATTCGGGCACCAACGCGGTCTACTGCGCTCTGGGCGGGCTGCGGCTTGAACCCTTCTCCGAGGTGATTGTCTCGCCGATTACCGACCCCGGCGGCATGATGCCGATTCCCCTGATGGGTTGTGTGCCGGTGGTGGCCGACTGCGACCCGCTCAGCTACAATACCTCGGCGGAGCAGATTCGCCCGCTGATTACCGAGCGTACCCGCGCTATTCTGGTCGCGCATATCGGCGGCGAACCCATCGCGATGGACGCGGTGATGGAGCTGGCCCGCGAGCATCAGCTCTTCGTCATCGAAGACTGCGCCCAGGCCCACGGGGCTAGATACAACGGCCGGTTGGTGGGCACCTTCGGCCACCTGGCGTGCTTCTCCACCATGTTCGGCAAGCATCATTGCACCGGCGGGCAGGGCGGCGTGGTCTATACGCAGGACCCGGAGCTGTTCTGGAACGTCAAGCGGTTCGCCGACCGGGGCAAGCCCTTCAACATCGAGGGCGAGCAAGGCAACGTGGTCGCCGGGCTGAATTGCAACCTCAACGACCTGGCGGCGGCCATCGGCTGCGTCCAGTTGAAGAAGCTGGAAAGCATGCTCGAACGGCGACATCAGATCGGCGAGGCCATCAAGGCCCATCTGGCCGATGCGGGCGGGCCGGTGCAAGTCGGCTGGCAACCGGCCGATTCCTACTGCACCTACTGGTTCCTGCGCCTCCGGCTCGACCTCGACGCCGTGAGCGTGGACAAACCGACCTTCTGCCGCGCCCTGGCCGCCGAGGGCATTCCGGTGGCCGAAAACTACCGCATCATCCCCAGCGAAAAGCCCTGGTTCGTGAACCGGGCGGTGTTCGGCGACAGCGGATTCCCGTGGAGCTGCTCGGATTACAGCGGCCCCCGCGAGCCGCAAGTCCATATCGACAACGCCATTGCCGTGACCGGCACGCACTTTAACATCGCAATGCACGAGAGCTACGGCCCGCAGGAGATCGAGGACATCGTCGCCGCGATTCAGAAGGTGCAGGACGCGAAGCGGGCCTGACGGGGCCGGATTTCGGCGCACTGGGCGTCGCGTTTTGCTTGACAAGGCGTGATGAGTGGCTATAATTCGGCTTACCGCTGGGGCGGTAGCTCAGCTGGGAGAGCGCGTGAATGGCATTCACGAGGTCGAGGGTTCGAGCCCCTTCCGCTCCACCACAGACGGTCTGTCCACAAAATGAACGGAATCGGCTACGGCCTCGGTAACTGCCGGGGCCGTTTGTGTTTCGGGCTGTTTTACCCTTGGAAGAGGCCGATGATCTGTTGTGCCCCCAACCTCTTCCATGCAGGTCTCCCATCTTGAGGATGCCTTTTGAACGAGTGGCTTTTCATTGCAACGGCGGCCTTGGTGTCGGGGTTGATTCAGGGCTTGACCGGGATGGGTTACTCTCTGGTTTTGGTCGCTCTGGTGTTGGCCTTTGGAATCGATATCCTCACGGCCAGTATGCTGGCGATGTTCACGGCGGGGGTCTGCCAGCTCACCATCATCTGGCGGCTTCGCGAGCGCTTTGACTGGCAGATGATGTGGCCGGTTATTGTCGGCTCGGCCCTTGGCACGCCATTGGGGCTATGGATTTTAAGTCAACACGGCCGTTCCGAATGGTTGGGACAGGTATTTGGCGGGTTCGTGGCGGCGGTCGCTCTGTGGCTGGCTTTCACCCCGGCCAGACTGCACGGGCGAAAGCGTTGTGCTCCGGGTTGGGGGTTGGGTTCCGGCTTGGTTACCGGGCTTGCCGGCGGCCTGTTCAGCACCGGGGGGCCTCCGGCAGTGATGTATATCTTTTCGCGCCCGGTTCCGCTGAATATTGCCAAGGTCTGTGCCCAATGGCTTTTCCTCGGCATCGTATTGTACCGTACGGCGATTGCCATTCCGACGGGCATGCTATCGGGCCAGGTGGTGCTGCAAGGCCTTGTGGCGATGCCCGCGACCCTGGTTGGGTCGCTTCTGGGCGTCAAGATTGCACGGCGAATCCATCCCGAATGGCTGCGCAAATCCGTTTATATTCTGCTGGTGATCGTCGGGCTTCGGCTGCTTCTGTCATAAGTTAATCCGATTGGCCGATGCGGGTTTGGGGGCGGCAGGTTCTGAACTCGGTGTGCAGAACAGAAATATTTTTTTCCGTTGATTTCGACTCTTTCGCAAAACTCATTTGTCGGGAAACAGCGTCTCATGTGTCCTCTCATCGCAGCAATTCGCCGGGCAAATTCTTATTAAGGTATTAAAAACAAATGGCTTATGTCAAGAGGCGTGAATCGGGAGCGAGTGCCACGCCACGCTCTGCATATTCGCAAAGCCCACGCCTTGGCGGCGGCCCCAGCAAATCTCTGGCATACTTGCAGCAAAATCAGTAAGTTAGAGTATCTTTATTGGTGGAACGACGTATGCGCAAGACGGTTGTTGATGCCGATGCGAAAGCCGTACGCCGATGCCTTAGGGGCCAGAGGTCGGGGTTCGACGAACTGGTGACGCGGTATCGAGCCATTGCGGTAGGCGTCGCGCTCTCGATATGTCGGGAGCATTCGCTGGCCGAGGATGCTGCTCAGGAGGCCTTTATTATGGCCTTCCGCAAACTAAAGCAGCTCTCGCGGCCCGAATCGTTCTGCGCGTGGTTGATGAACATCGTCCGGAACGCCGCATTGCGGGTCATGCACAACGCCGTTCGACACGGCGAGGTGCTGCAGAAGGTCACGGTGGACTCGCCGCCGGAGCCGACGGACGACAGGCACCTGACGCTGAGCCTGGAAGTGGCCGATGTGTTGGCCAGGGTTGACGATGATGCACGGCAGATGTTGACCATGAAGTACTTGGAGGGAATGACCTGTGCGGAGATTGCCGCGGCGTTGGAAGTGCCTATCGGCACCGTCACGAGCAAGATGTGCCGTGTCATGGGTGCCCTCCGTGAAGAAGCAGAGAGGGAAGAGCGACAATGAAGCGTTGTGATGGATTCCAAAACCTGATAGAGCAGGGGGCATATCTCGACCCCACGGCCGAAGGCTACGAGGCTTTGACCGCCCATGCGGCTGAATGCGCGGAATGTGCGAACCGCCTGGCCGAGCTGCGTCGTGCTGAAGATGCGATGCGTGGCGGCTTGGCCCAACTGGACCCCGGCGAGTCCTTTAACCGGCGCGTGATGGCCGCTTTGGAGGCGCGGCCTGCCCGAAACGCAGTGCGTGCTGCATGGTGGCGTTGGGCACCGTTGGCCGCGGCCGCGGCCCTGGTTCTGACGGTGCTGCTGCCGAACCATTCGGTCACGGAACCCGATCCGCGGTTCCGCCCGGAGAGCGTTCGGGGGCGTCTGGTTCTGGCCGACGGCCTCAGCGTGGCGGCGGGGATTCCTTACGACTCAAGCGTTCAGGTCGGCCCGGAGCACGCCGCATTTGAAATCGTTCAAGGTGTGGGGTTGGCCCTGCGCCCCGGAACCGAGTTTGTGGTCAAGCCCGAATCCACCCAAGGCTATACCAAGGTGCGGCTGAACAAGGGGGTCGCGGCCGTGAGCGTGAAGACCGGGGGCCGGGCTGATAAGTTGGAAATAACCCTGCGGGGCTTTTCCGTGCTGGCCAGTGACGCCGATTTTCTGGTGGAAACGCGCACCAATGGGGACCTGCCCGGCCTGTACGTGGACCGCGGGCGTGTCGTGGTGGCCTTCGCCGGCGGTGTTTCGGCGGTGGAGCAGGGTGAGCACATCGCCCTGGACCCCGCGACCCTGCTCACCCGGGTTCATGCCGGGGCAGAGCAACTGAAGAGCGACCTGGAGACGCTTCAGGCACAGTGTGCTGAACTTCATAACCAGATCGCCCAATACGAAGAAATGATGGACACTTACAGCGACCGTCGCCGCGAGCGGAGTGACGAGCTGCAAATGATTCAAGAGGCTCTGGCCGTTGCCGATGATATCCAAACCTCGACCCGACTCGAAGCCCGGATTAACAAGGAGATGGCCGCCGTCGAGAATCTGGACTTTGTGATGGGCGAGCATATCGCCAAGATGAGCGCCCTTCGGGCCGAATTGCCCAAGCGGCTGGAGCAATTGCAACTGACGCGGACTCTGGCCACCGATCAGCGCAAGGCCCTGCAGGAAGGGCTGGAATTGTTGGCGGGTTTGCGCTAATATGCTGGAGATGAAAATGTTACGGACTTTAATGCTTAGTCTGGTGTTCCTCGTCGGCCTGATGATGCCTCCGGCAGTGGCACAAGGCGGCGAGGGCCCTCCCGCCAGTGCCTCTTGGCGCCCCATGGTATATCAACTGCCGGGAGCCTATCGTTTCCTGGACCGCTTGGATTTGACCGAGGCGCAGCAGGCGGCCCTGGCAAAGATTTACTCTGACTGGCAGACACAGCGGCGTGAGCTTTACGCCAAAGTGCTCAGCACCGTCCCGGCTCTGACCGACGCTGACCGCAAAGACCCCGCCAAGGTCAAAAAATACTACGAACAACGCCGCGAAGTCTATCAGAACGCCCAGATGCCGCTACCCATTGCCCTGATCAATGACATCCTCTCCGAGGCGCAGCTGGGTAAGATCGCTCAGGCCGGGAAAATCACCGACGCGTGGAAAACATGGCTTGTCGAACACATTGCCGCCTATGAGAAGAAACTGGAGAAGGTCTTGGGTTCCCCCCAGCCCCTGGAGGACCAGACGAGGCGTCAATATCATATTTTAGGCAACATTCTTGACGGGGCGGCCTTGCTGGGAAGGTTGAAGATGACCGACCAGCAAGTGGCCAAGTTGAATGGTTTACGGATGAAATACTTTTCTGATGTTAATAGTATCGTCGCCCCAATCACTCAAGTGCTCCGGGACGCCGAAATCAACCCGACAGTAGCCAATGAGCTTCGGAAAACCGTCAACGAGAAGGCCCGCGTTCAAGCCGCCGAGGAGCTTCGCTCGCAACTGGATGCCATTTTGACCGAGTCGCAACAGGAGCAACTTGGCGAGGCTCAAAAAATTGTTGCCGAACGCGACCAGGCCATCTGGGAGCGTTATGTGCAATTTCTCGCCGCGCTCGAAGAGGTGCTGCCGTCCAATTCAAGGAAAGCTTCGCCGGGCCGATGAACTTCGGCATCAGGCTCGACCGACACCATAACGAAGACCGCTAATCTACGGAGCCCCTGATGAAGCTGTCGGCTTGGATTGCCCTCGCCATACTGCTCCCCCTGCCCGCCGCCTCCGCGGCATCGCCTGTCCGCTATGGCCCGCCCAAGCTGTTGGCGGTGCTGAAAAACCGCTCCATCGTCGAGAGCAGCGGCATGGCCCCCAGCCGCCGCGATACCAACCTGTTCTGGACCCATAACGACTCCGGCGACAGCGCCCGCCTGTTCGCCTTCGACCAAGCGGGCAAGCACGTCGCCCAGGTGCGCCTGCCGGTGAAGGCCGCAGACTGGGAGGATATGGCCTCGTTCACCCTCGATGGAAAGCCGTATCTGTTGGTTGCCGACATGGGGGACAACATGCGCCGGCGGAAACGCCTGTCGCTCCATCTCATCGAGGAGCCGGATCTCTCCAAGTTGGAGCAGGGCGCGACGCTGCGGCTCAAGCCCGAAGACGTGATGACCGTCGCATTCGTTCTCGAAGGCGGCCCGCAGGACTGCGAGGGCATCGCCGTGGACACCACCGACAAGAAAATCTACTTCATCACCAAGACCGTCATCCGGGCCAGCCAGGTGCATGTGATGGACCTGCCTGACCGCAAGCCCGCCGAGTTGTTGACCGCGAAGCGTTTGGTCCGGGTGCCGATTCGACTGGCCACGGCGATGGACATCTCGCCGGACGGGCGGCGGTGCATCATTCTCACCTATGTGATGGCCTACGAATATCAACGCGATGCCGACGAGACCTGGGAGGCCGCGTTTGGGCGCCCGCCGAGCTCCATCCGCGTGCCGCCGCTGCCCAAGGGCGAAGCGGTGTGTTACGGTCAGGACGGCACGACGTTGTTTATAACCAGCGAGCGTCTGCCCACGCCATTATGGAAGCTGCCGGTGCTGCCTGAAGCGGCTGCACCCTGACCCGTAGATACTATTCAGATCACCGGCCCTTGAAAAAAACGCCGGGATACCGCATAATAACTCGCGTCGGTTGGCAGCCTCAAGGACAGGAGGTCGGACTCTGCGAAGCTATGTTGTTTTGGCCTTGATTGGGCTGGTGGCCGGGTTATCGAACGGTTTGCTGGGTATCGGTGGCGGCGCGGTGATGGTGCCGCTGCTTGTCTTCTTTGCCGGGTTGCAGCAAAAGCAGGCCCAGGCGGCGAGTTTATGGTTCGTGGTGCCCATCGCCTTCTTCTCCGGGACTCTCTACATTGAACGCAGCGCGATGGATATCGATCTCGGTCATCTGGCGCGCTATGTGGCCTTGATGACCGTGGCCGCCTTTCTGGGGGCATCCATCGGGGTTCGCCTGCTCAAAAAGATTCGCCAGAACAGGCTCAAGTATGTGTTTGGAGTGTTCATCATTGTTCTGGGCGTGGCCATTGTCGCCAAGGCATTATTGGACTTAGACCTCGGCGAACGGTCGTCGGAGATCAAGTATCTGGTGACGACGTGTACCGGTTTTATGGCCGGGTTCCTCGGCGCCTTGTTCGGCATCGGGGGCGGGGTGCTGGTGGTGCCGGCGCTGGTGCTGATCGGCGGGTTCGGCCAGGTGGTGGCCCAGGGCATCAGCCTCTGGTATGTGGTGCCGACCGCCTTCTACAGCATGGTGCTTTACCACTTTTACGCCAAAATCCGAATCGAAGCGGACAAGGTGGCGACGATGATCGCCACCGGCTTGGTGGGGGGCTTCTTCGGTGTGGTGATTGTCGGGAGGCTCACCGCCGATAGTTTGCAGATAATCTTTGCAGCAGCGATGGTGTTGATGGGTATCATCATTATGCGACAAGCCGCGAAAGAGGCCCGCGAGCATGTGCTCGACGGGGGTCATCTGATGGCCGACAGGCCAACAAGTTCATGACTCGTTTGGAAATAGGAAGCCTGCTTATGAAACGAAGCCCCTTGCGTTGGACCTCTTTGTTGTTCGTGGCGGCGATTCTGGGTTCGGTCGCCGTGGCCGGTGAGCCGCTGTCCGTAACGGTGGACGAGGTGGGCAGCTACCAGCTTTATCTGCCGCCCCTTAAGCCCCAGAGCACCGCTCCGCTGGTCATCTGGCTGCATCCTGCAGGCGGCGAGGGCCACGAGCTAATCCTCAAGTGGTGGCCGGCCTTAAAAAAACAGGGCTATGCCCTGATGTTGCCCAA
>CAZBCO010000379.1:0-6028 GCA_964490295.1 uncultured Planctomycetota bacterium | reverse complement strand
GGCCCCGTTGGCCACGCGATGGTCGATGGAGAGCGTGACGCCCATCATCTTGCGCACGATAATCCCGCCGTTGATGGCCACCACCTGGTCGCTGATGGCTCCCACGCCGAGAATCGATGCTTGACCAGGGTTGATGATCGGCAGGAAGTTGCCCACGCCGAACATCCCCAAGTTGGACAGGGTGATGGTTCCGCCCTCGTACTCAAACGGGGTGAGCCGCTTGTTCCGGGCCTTCTCAATCAGCTTGTCACTCTGGGCGGCGATGCCCGCGAGGTCCAGAGTCTCGGCCCCGCGAACCACCGGCGTGACGAGGCCGTCTTCCAGCGAGACCGCCAGCGAGACATCGACGGTCGATGCCAGCGATATCTCATCCGGCCCGGACCACGCGGCGTTCATCAGCGGCACCTCGGCAAAGCCCAGGGCGATGGCCTTGATGATCATATCGTTGAAGGATACCTTGTTGCCGGCGGCCTTGAGCTCTTCGCGCAGGGTCACCGCTTCGGTCATGTCGATGCTGACTTGCAGATAGAAGTGCGGAGCTTCGCGCTTTGACAGGCTCATCCGATCGGCGATGACCCGTCGGGCCGGGGTCCACTCCAGACGTCCGCCGGCCGCGGCGGCTCCGCCGATACTCAGCGGCGGGGCGCTCTCCACGTCTTCCTTCATAATCCGGCCGCTGGTCCCTGTGCCGGTCACGGTGAGTAGATCGACGTTTCGCTGAAAGGCGACCTCACGCGCGGCGGGGGCCACGCGCAGGGCGTTCACCTGCTCCACGTAGGCCAGCACGTCCTTCTCGGTAATCCGTCCGTTCGGGCCGGTGCCACGGACGGCTAAGGGCGTGACCTTTTCGCGTTCGGCACGGGCTTTGGCCCGGGGCGAGATGATCAATCGGCCCGCCTTGGCCGACGGGGCGGCCGCAGACCGGGCCGTCGGAGCCGATGCCGGCGTTGCCGAGGCTTGCGGTGCCGCCGAGGCGGTTGCGACCTCGGCTTCCGAGTCGAGATCATCGGGCGGCTCGGCCGGGGCCTCGTCCTGGTCGGGGTCGCCCACATAGGCAATCACCGCCTCGACGGGCACCGTCTCGCCCGCCTGGGCGTAGATTTTCAATACGGTGCCTTCGACGAACGATTCGACTTCCAGCGTCGCCTTGTCGGTGGTGATTTCGAGCAGAATATCGCCACGCTTGACGACATCGCCTTCGCTCACGCACCACTTGTCGATGGCGGCTTCTTCAACGGTCTGGCCCAGTCTGGGTAAAACGACTTCCTGCAGCAATGGTCAGTCCTCACAAAAGAGTTCAGTTGTTGTCATCGGATCGATCCGGGTCGTATACCGAGGCTTTACGCAATTCAATTTCTTCGTTATGCCAGTCGATATCGGCGGCAGAGCGTCGCAGTTGCTCGATAATATCCTGAGCGGTGACGGCTCCGGGGCCGCCGGCATTGGGTGCCCGGTCTGCCGCCAGGCCGTGCCAGTAAACTGCGGTGCGTGCCGCGTCAAACGGCCCCATCTGCTGAGCGATCATCCCGGCTACCATGCCGGTCAGCACGTCGCCGGTTCCCCCGCTGGCCATATAGGGGTTGCCGGAACCGTTGATGTAAACGCGGCCACGTCCGGCGACCACGGTTCGCGCCCCCTTGAGCACGACCGTCGAGCCGGTCTGCTCCGCAAATTGGGTGGCGGCTCCGCGCCGGTCGCCCTGCACCACCTCGATTGTACGCCCCGTCAAGCGGGCCATTTCTCCGGGATGCGGCGTGACGACCACCGGAGCACGGGCCAGGCCGATCCGCCTGGGGCACTCGGCCAGAGCGTTCAGCCCGTCGGCATCCAGCACCAAGGGTATCGGCGCTTCCTGGACCATGCGCCGCACCAACATCTGGGTCGAGCGGTTTTGGCCGAGGCCCGGCCCGCAGGCAATGACGGTTGCCTGGTTGCAGAACGCCTCGATGGTTGCCCAAGCCCCCAGTTTCAGCGAGCCGTCCTGTGTTTCGCTCAGCGGCAGTGTCATGATGGTGGGGATGGCCGAAATCACCGCCCGCTGCATGCTCTCCGGGCAGGCCAGCGTGACCAGCCCGGCTCCTGCCCGCGTCGCCCCCCGGCAGCAGAGCACCGCCGCTCCCATCATTCGGCGTGAACCGGCGACCACCAGCACGTGCCCGAAATCGCCCTTGTGGGCAATCACCTCGCGCACCGCCGGGATGGGGGGATAGTCCACCGCTCGGTAATTCGACACGCTCACCTCTCCTGCACGGGGCTTTATTGGCAATCCCGCCGCATCCCCGACGCGGCGAGGTGGTTAATCATTGAGGCAATATAGCCAGCCCCGAATCCGTTGTCAATATTTACGACGGAAACCCCGGGGGTACAACTGTTCAGCATGGTCAGCAGCGGGGCGATCCCGCCGAAGCTGGCTCCGTAGCCGATGCTGGTGGGGACTGCAATCACCGGGCATCCGGCCATGCCGCCGACCACGCTCGCCAGCGCCCCTTCCATCCCGGCCACCACAACGATGACGTTGGCCTGCTGGATATCTTTGACGTTGGCCAGCAGGCGGTGTAACCCCGCTACGCCGGCGTCATAAGTGGTGGCCACCCGGTTGCCCAGCACCTCGGCGGTTACGCGGGCCTCTTCGGCCACGGGAATATCGGAGGTGCCCGCACAGGTGACGAGAATGTTGCCCACCGGCTCCGGGCGCTTGGCCCTGAGCACCGCCGCGATACGGGCTGCCTCGAATATCCGGGTTCGTTTCCAGCGGCGTTTCAACGCCTTGCACACCGCATCATTCGCCCGTGTGGCCATCACGTCGGACCCGGCCCGGACCATCCTCTCGGCAATGGCCACCACCTGCCGGACCGTTTTCCCCTCGCTGTAAATCACTTCGGGGATACCGGAGCGCAGTTGGCGGTGGTGGTCAACGCGGGCGAAGCCCAGGTCTTCGAACGGAAGGCTTTTCAGCTTTTCCATCGCTTGGGTAGGGGTTAGGTTCCCGTTTGCCACGCCGTCCAGCAGTTTCTTCAATGCGTCCGGGTTCATCGGGTTCTCTCAGATAAGTTCGGCGAGTTGGGGAACGGCGTCAAGGTCCAGAGCCGCGGTGCGTCCCATGCTCAACAACTCGGCTCCCAGCCCGGCGACCATCGCAGCGTTGTCGGTGCAATACTTGAATGCCGGCAGGTTCAGGTCGATATCGGCTTGGCGGGTGGCTGTCTGGAGTTTGTCTCGGAGCCTCTGATTGGCCGCGACGCCGCCTCCCACGGTCAGGCGGGGGCATCCCAACCGGTCGCAAGCTGCAATCGCCTTGCGGACGAGCACATCGACCACCGCTTCTTGAAAGCTCGCCGCCACGTCGGCACACTCGGTTTGCGAAAGCTGTGAGGCCTGTCGCGATTGAGCATCCGGCCCGCAGACGTGGTAGAGGACCGATGTCTTGAGACCGGAGAAGCTGAAATCAAGTGAACCAGGGCCAAGCATTGCCCTTGGAAAGTCAATGGCCGATGGGTTCCCGCCTTGGGACGCCTTTTGGATGGCCGGGCCGCCAGGATAGCCTAAACCAAGTATGCAAGCCACCTTATCAAACGCTTCGCCTGCCGCGTCGTCGATGGTGGCCCCGATGAACTCCACCTCAGCCGGCCCGCGCGCGTAGCACAGGCTGGTATGGCCGCCCGATGCGATCAGGCCGACCACAGGGTACGTCAGCCCAGGCGGTTCAAGATTTCCGGCGTAAACGTGTGCTGCGACGTGGTTTACTGGAATGAGAGGCAGCTCGTGCGCCCAGGCATAGGTTTTGGCTGCGGTCAGGCCGATCAGCAGCGCTCCGACCAGGCCCGGACCATGCACCACCGCCACGCCGTCAAGATCACAAGATGATATATTTGAGTCTGTTAGGGCCTGTTCAATGATCAGCGATACGGTTTCGATGTGCGCGCGGCAGGCGACCTCCGGGACGACGCCGCCGAAACGAGCGTGCAGGTCCTGCTGGCTGGCGACCGCGTTGCTCAGCACGTCATGCCCGTTTTGAACGACCGACGCTGCGGTTTCGTCGCACGAAGTCTCAATGCCAAGAATCAGCATAGCAAATCTCAAAAGGTCCGGCCGTAGTTGAGAAAGCCATGACCTCGGTCAAGGCGACGCAGCCACATCTGCGCCGGGCCATTCCGGAGGTTCTGTTTTCCTCAAGCCTTTCAGCCGAGGCATGCCCTATTCGGCATGCTTCTCGGCCTGAGCCATGTCCCGCTCCTTGACGATGATCATGCCCTTCAGAGCATTGACGGCCGCCTCCAGTGTTGCATCCCGAAAGGTCTCGGGTGCTTTGACGCTGCCATCGGGCAAGGTATTGGGCGCTCCGGGCTTTTCCTCGGGGGCAGGCTTTGGCGTGTTCTTATCGGGTTCGCTATGGCCGTTGCCGTTGTCAGCCTCTCGTTCGCGGGCCTTGCGCAGCGATTCTTTGCGCCAGTGCTCCCACAGGGCGATCTCTTCTTCGGGGGTGACTTTCACCTCGATGTCCGGGTCGATACCCCATTTCTCCTGCTTCTCGTTGTAGATGTCCCGGTGGATCAGTCGGCCCAGCGGAGTGTAATAATGAGCCGTGGTCAGCCGGATGGCCGATTTGCCGTTCTCCAGGGGGATTACGCTCTGGACGGACGCCTTCCCGAAGCTGCGCATACCCACCAGAACGCCTCGCCGATGGTCCTGCATCGCGCCCGCGAAGATTTCAGACGCGCTGGCACTGCGGTTACTGATTAAGATGGCGAGCGGGAAATCGGGGAAGGTATGGTTCTTGTTGGCCTGGAAGTTGTACGACATGGTGCGGCGCCCCCGCGTCGAGACGATGGTTCCATCGTTCAGGAAGCGGTTCGACACGTCGATGGCCGCCTGCAACAGCCCGCCCGGATTGAACCGCAGGTCGATCACCAGGCCCTTCATACCCTGGGCTTGCAGGGCCTTCACCGCCTCGTCCAGGCTCTCCGCACTGTTCGCCTGGAACTGGGCCATGCGCAGGTAAGCGATTTTATGGTTCTCGTCCACCATCATGGGGTCTTTGATGCTCTCCAGTTTGATGATATCCCGCACCACGGTAATATCTTCAGTGTTGCCGTTCTCGTGGAGTACGGTGATGGTCACCGGATCTCCCTTGGGGCCGCGGAGTTGATTCACCGCTTCACGGATGGTGATGCCCTTGGTGGTCTTGCCCTCGATCTTGATGATCCGATCCCCGGCCAGCACGCCCGCCTTGAACGCCGGCGAATCCTCCAGCGGAGCCTGGACCATCAGCACCCCGTTGCGGTCCAGCGTAATCTCGATCCCCAACCCACCGAACTCGCCTTTGGTCTGCACCTCCAGGTCGCCCTTTTCTTCCGGCGGCAGAAACGCGCTGTAGGGGTCCAGCGTTTCGAGCATCCCCTTGAACGCACCATAGAACAGCTTCTCGGCGTCGGCCTCTTCCACATAGTGGTTGTTTACGGCCGAGACAATCCGCGAGAAGGTCTCGTAATAGGGGTACATCGCCTTGTTCTTGTCCGCCGGTTGCCCCGGCCCGTCGCCCGGCCCAGCCAACGTCAAACACGACAGCACCAGTACAGTAATGGCCACAAATACGATATCACGACGCCGCATTCAAAGGCTCCTTTCCAAGAAGTATCTCACGTTTACCGCCACTCACGTAGTGTACCCCTCCCGCCGTAAACTGTCAACACAAGCCATGCCGCTTCCGAAGCGGTGAAGAGCCACTCCCGGAGCCTGCGTTTCGTTCGGAAGCCGTGGGGACGGTTTCGTGCCCCGGCTTTCAGCCGGGCCATGTCGCAGAAGGGGGCATCGGTCGGCTTGACACCCGGCGCGGGCTGGGATATAATCCCGCCGCAGCGCGAGACTGTATGGTGGAAGTAGCTCAGTCGGTTAGAGCGCCAGATTGTGGATCTGGAGGTCGGGGGTTCGAGTCCCCTCTTCCACCCCAGCGTCGGGGCGTGGCGCAGCTTGGTAGCGCGTCTGCTTTGGGAGCAGAAGGCCAGCGGTTCAAATCCGCTCGCCCCGACCA
>CAZBCO010000378.1:0-4489 GCA_964490295.1 uncultured Planctomycetota bacterium | reverse complement strand
AGCAGCCCAGCAGCAACGCCAGCAGCGACAAAGTTCGCGCCGGTTCTTTCACGCGCACGTTTTCATCCTGGAGTTTCCGTCCCGGTCAAGTAGATTACTCATGACATTGATTCTTCCTATTTCCGGCTCACATGGCGCAGTATACTGCGCTATATTCTGTGATAATCGGCTATCTTGAAGTTCATGGTGTGCTTTTTGCGGCCGCCTGCGTCACCGGCCCAGGGCGGGGGCGAAGCGGCGTGGGGTGATCTGGGCGCGGAACAGGGCGCGGACGCTGCCGTCGGCGAGGAAGGCGTTGAGCCGGCCGCCGTGGCGCAGGGCGATGAAGCTGTCGTCCTGGCCGGAGCCGTCGAGCGGGCGGTCGATTTCCCAGTCGTGATAATCCATCAAGACGATGGTGTCTCCGGCGACGGTTCGCGCGTCGTGCCCCAGTTGGTTGTTGTAGCCGTAGCTGCACGTGATGTGGGAGGCGGCGGGGCCGTGCAGCCAGTGGGCGGCGTTGATGCTGTAGGTCTTGAAATCGAGGTCGTCGTTGCAGTGGTCGTAGTGGGGGCGATAGACCATCGCGGTGTCGATGGCGTGGTTGATGAGGATGCGGCCGGGGCCGTGGTCGCGGGCGGCGATGGCGACGGAGCCGTTGGTCTTGGTGCCGACGGCCTCGGTGCCGGGGGCCAGGCTGAAGCGTTCGTGCGGCCGCGCTCGGAACCCGGTGGGCAGCGGCGCGGCAAGCCGCCCGACGCCGGCCACCACCGGATGGGGGCCGGGTTCGAAGGTGTAAGCCGGTGAGACGGTGCCGCTGAGGGTGACGGGGTTGCCGAGGGCTTCGAGGAAGCGGAGGCCGTCGGGCGTGTTGACCGCGAAGAGGTGGACGCCGCCGCCCGATGCGACGAAGTCGGCCAGCGCGGCCCGCTCGTCGGAGGTGGGCAGGTGCGAGGTGTTCGGCCCGGGGAGGTCCATCCGGATGGTGGGGAGAATCCAGACCTGGCTGTAGCCGGCCAGCAAGTCGGGCGTAACCTCGGTGCCGCCGCCGCCATAGGAGTCGGGGTTGGATTCGACCGGATAGGGGAAGGCCGGGCCGGTGGCGGTGGCGGGGTAATCGGGGTTGGCGACGCCCCGGAGCCAGTCACGTCCGGAATCATAATGCCCCCACTGGGTGAAGCATCGGCCCTTGCGTCCCGCCCCGTAACAGACATAGAAGATCGGCAGCCGGGTGCGGTCGTCGCGCCCCGGACGCGCGAAGTCGTCCCAATCGGCGGGGCAGGTGAAGACCTTTGTGTCGTCGAGGTAGGCTCGGAGCAGGTCGTACCAGCGCACCGCGGTCTCGTCGCCGACGATGTTGCTGCGGGCCGTGGGCAGGCGGCGGGTGGTGTTTCGCACCATCAGGCAGGCGGTGCCCAACTGCGAGAGGTTCGCGGCGCAGGCGACCTGCTGGGCCTGCCGGTAAAGCTCGGAGCTGCCGACCACCAGCATCGAGCTGAACATCATCACGATGGCGATGACCACCTGCATTTCGATGAGGGAGAACCCTCGATCAGTCCGGCGCATTCCGTTTTCCTCCCTGGTGTCCGAGCCGGGCTTCGATGGCCCGCATCGCGCGGGCGATTGGCTGCGTGATGCGGTCGCGTGCGGCCTGCTCGGCCGCCGCGCGGTCCTCGTCGGCGTCGCTGGGGCAGAGCGCCTCGAGCAACACCGGGTCCAGGCCGTCCAGCGGCTGCTTCATCAGGCGGTGGAGCGCCTCCAGGCCGGCTTCGGAGCCGCACGATTCCAATCCGGCGATGGCCCCGCGCCGCACCCAAGGGTCTTCGGACCGGAGCGCCGCGACGAGCACGGCCTCGGCTTCGGGCGTTCGCAGCCGCCCGATGGCCTCCCCGGCCTGCAAGCCCAGGCCGCCGGGCGTCAGCATCGCGCGGAGCGGTTCGAGCGCCGCGGGGTCGCCGATCTCGCCCAGGGCCGTCACCGCGGCGTCCCGGAGCATCGGGTGCGGGGCGTCGAGCAGCGCGACCAGCGGCGCGACCGCTTCGGAAGCCTCATAGCGGCCCAGAGCGCGGACCGCGGCGAGGCGCACCGCGAGGACCTCGCTGCCCAGCTTATCCAGCACCAGCGGTAAGCCCTCGGCAGGCCGCAGCTCACCCAGCCTGCGAAGGCCGACACATTGGGAAGTGACCTCCCCGCGCCGCACCTTCTGCATCCAATAGGCCGCCGGCGTCGGCCCGCGCAGCCGAACCCCGGCATTCCGCCCGGCAATCACATACACGAAAAGTGCAGACGACGACACCAGGGCCAGCGTGGCCAGCATCGGACGTAATCGGGGCAATGGCATCGTTCCCCCTACCCGCGATGGATAATAGGCGAATTCCCAGAGCACCTCTCTACACCCCTTCTATACCCCATCTGACCGAGATGTCAAGCGGAAAAGACAAAAAACATGGCGCGGCAGGGTTGGGCCTCCGCTCGTTGACCTTGATTCGACCTTCGCCACTCCCTATAATGCGGTCACAAGATCCACGATGGGAAGGCACAATGGCGCGATCTCGCACAACCAAAAAGCAAGACCCCTTCGAAGCCGACCGGGTCGCCGAAACACTTGCAGAATATGCCACCGCCTCCCCGGCCAGGGAATCTGCAAGCCAGGTGATTTTGCAGGGCGATTGCCTCCAGGTTTTAAGCCGCGTACCGAGCGAGTGCGTCAACCTGATCGTGACCTCGCCGCCCTATGCCGACCGACGCAAGTCCACATACGGCGGCATCCATCCCGATAAATACGTAGAATGGTTCATGCCCAGAGCCGAGCAGTTCCATCGGGTGCTGAAGAACGACGGGTCCTTCGTTCTCAACATTAAAGAAAAGACCCACAACGGCGAAAAGCACACCTATGTGCTCGACCTCATCCTCGCGATGCGGGAAGCGGGCTGGCTCTGGACCGAGGAGTATATCTGGCACAAAAGAAATTGTTACCCCGGAAAATGGCCAAACCGATTTCGGGACGCCTGGGAACGGTGCCTGCACTTTACCAAGCAGAAAAAGTTTCAGATGTTTCAAGAGGCCGTCATGGTTCCGGTGGGTGACTGGGCGGATCGAAGGCTGGCGAACCTGAGCAGCACCGATAAAGTCCGCGACGAGTCTCGCTCGCAGAGCGGGTTCGGCAAAAACGTATCCAAGTGGATCGGCCGCGAGAAAGTCTATCCCACCAACGTGCTACACTTCGCCACCGAATGTGCGAACAAAAATCACAGTGCAGCCTTTCCCAAGGCCCTTCCCGAATGGTTTATCAAGCTCTTCACCCGAAAAGGCGACTTGGTGCTTGACCCGTTTGTCGGATCGGGCACGAGCGCGATTGTCTGCCGCCAACTGGACCGACGTTGCATTGGCATTGACGTGAACCTTGAGTACTGCGAAATGGCGCTGCGTCGGCTTTCAGAGGCCGGTGCCCATACCCTTTGGGACGCCGTTCGAAAAATAGAGGGCTGATACTGCCCGGAGTGAGGGGTAACATGGCGACCGTTTCACGAAACGAAATCACCGCCTACTGTGAAGCTCACATTCAGGAGTTCCACGAACGCAGGTTGACCGCGCTGGAGGAGCTGAAACTCGCCAAGCTTCTCAAGCAGAAGAATCCTTATCTTTTCAAGGCGAAGAACGTTCTCACCGCTCCGGAGCTCGTGAAGTTGGTGCTGGACGCCCATTTGTCGTCGCAAGAAGAAAGCATCTTCGGTGGATTTCTGGAGGGGCTGGCGATCTTCCTCTGCGAGAAAGCCTACGGAGGCCACAAATCGGCCGCGGAAGGCATTGACTTGGAATTCACCAGAGACGGCATCAAATACATCGTGGCAATCAAGTCGGGACCCAGTTGGGGAAATTCCAGTCAGATTGGAAGAATGAAAGACAACTTTATCCGTGCCAAAAGAACCCTGAGAACCAATCGTTCCACCGTGACTGAGATTATCGCCGTCAACGGTTGCTGTTACGGACGCAATGAACGTCCGGACAGGGGGGATTATTTCAAGTATTGTGGTCAGCGATTCTGGGAATTCATCTCAGGAGACGCCAACCTCTACATCGACATCATCGAACCCCTTGGCCATCGTGCCAAGGAGCATAACGAAGTTTTTATGGTCGAATACGCCAAGGCCATCAACCGCTTCACACACCTGTTCACCACGCATTTCTGCGACGAAGACGGCTCCATACGATGGGCCGACATCGTCACGCTGAATTCGGGCCTGGGCAAACAAGTCTGGCCCCGCGTGTGATCAGGGAAGCCGATCGCTTCGTAGCATCCACCAAACAACCCTTCCATCCGGCCGGTAGGCGTGCCCTGGGGTTCGCCGTTCAGGCGTTGCCGAAGACGCTCTTCACCGCTTCGAGGTAGGCGAGGCCGTGCTCCTCGTCGGGCAGCAGGTAGCTGCTCTCGGTCCATTCGTTCCAACTGTTGACGGTGACCAGCGGGGGCAGGTCGGGGCGGGCGTCGAGGAAGGCTTTGGCCTTGCGC
>CAZBCO010000377.1:0-5501 GCA_964490295.1 uncultured Planctomycetota bacterium | reverse complement strand
TGAGGAGCCGCGGAGCGATGGAGCGGTTCACTTGGCTGCCCGTCGCCCATCCGACCGAGGCGGACCAGGCGGGCGGGGCGATCTATCGGACGCTGGCGGCGTTCAGCCAGTCGGCCCTGAGCCGCCCTTATGACCTGGCAGTGCTGTTCGTCGGCAGCGAGGAGGCCCGCTTTGGTACGGATGCTCAGGAGTTCCGCCGGGCGATCGACCTGATGAGCGGACTGCTCAAGAAGCGAGGGACGCAGCGCGTGGTGTTCGTCGCCCCCATTGCGCCCGTACCTCTGGCCGAACGGATTCGCCTTTACGACCGACATCTCCGGTCGGTGGCCCACGCCGCGAACGCACGGGCGTTCAGCCCACAGGCGGCGGTGACCCAGGCCGGCTGGGGCACCGGCGTATCGCCCGGCCCCGCCGCGATGGAGGCTCTGGCCGAAGCGATTGCGGACACCGTAGAAGCCATAACCGCCGAGGATTGACCCGATGCGAGCTGCGACGCTGACCCTGATGCTGGCCCTGCTGACGCAGGGCGGGGTGCGCGCCGCCGGGGTGGGCGGATTGGCCACGCCTCCGGGAGGATGGAACCTCACGCTGCCGGGCCGCGCGGTACGAGACGTGGCCGTTCAACAGAACTGGACCGATGTGGGCCGACTTCGCTTTACTGTGCGGGCCGACCCCGCGCCGCCTCAGCCGATGCACGTGCTGGTCTCGCTGGTGGTGTGGGACGGATGGTGGTACCAGTCGGCGGCGTTGGTTCGCATCGCGGGATCGGCTGGGCACGAGGTCGATCTCGACCTCGGCCACCTGTCGGGCGACTGGGTGCCGCGTGGGCATTTGCGAGCCTGGGACGGCTATGCACGGCAACGGGTGAAGAGCCTCTCGGTCTCCCTGTTCTCAGACGCCCCCTATACCGGCAGCCTCCACATCACCGACGTCCAACTGGTGCCGTCGGCGAAGGATTCGGAACCCGAGATGTTCGTCTATGATACGGCGGTGCTGACCAAGGCACCGGCCAGAGGTTCGCCCGCCCTAGTCCAGTTTCGCTTGTCCGGAACGTGGCCCAATCCTTTTGAAGCGGGGCAAGTGCGTGTGGTGTTGAGCCGGGGTGGACGCGACCTGCAGACCGCACCCGCTTATTTCTTTCAGGACTACCGCCGTACTTCGGACGGACTCCTGAAACCGGTGGGAGCATCCAGTTGGAGGGCACGGTTGGCACCGCCCGAAGCTGGGCGTTTCGACTGGCGTATCGAGGCCCGTGCGGGCGATGAGACGGTCGCTCTCCCGGCGGGCACCCTCACGGTGGCCGCGGAGCGCCCTGCCCCGTCGCAGCCGTCGGAAGCATCGCCCTCGCCCGATGCGATGCTTCCGTTCACGCTGGCCCGGCGCGTCGGGCGGCAGGAACCGGTCTTCCGCCTGTCCGATGGCCGATGGAACTGGGCGGAAGAAGGCCACCAGGAGCCACTGGTCCGGGCGTGGTACGCCCCGATTGAATGGACGCCAGACTGGGGCAGCTATCAGGGGTTGGGGCGCTACAACCTCGAGGTGGCCTGGGAGCTTGACCAACTGCTTCGGCAAGCCGAGGCGTCGGGCCTGCGGCTCCCGATGGCGCTCAACGCCGACGAGCCGTTCGGCGGACAGCACCGGTTCAACTGGTTCAGCAACCCGCTGGCCGAGGCGATGGGCGGGCCGTTGGCCGTGCCGGGCCAGTATTTCACCGACGCGACCGCGGAGAAGTATTTCAAGCGGCTGACCGCCTATGTGGCCGCCCGCTGGGGGGCGTCGCCTGCGGTATCGCGGTTTGAGCTTTGGATGTCGATCCCGGCAGGCGACGCAGAGCGTTGGCACCAGCGAATGGCCGGGTTCCTCGATACGGTGCCCAAGGCGGGCAAGCCGGTGGTCTCCCGCCATCCTCAAGGGGCGGTAATCGGCGAGCGCAAGAGCCTTCCCCGGTTTGAAAACCAATGGGAGGCGGCCACCCGGCTGAGTCCTTCCACCACGGTACAGTTCGCGGCTTCCCCCACCGAGCGCGGCCGCAATGCGATGCGGCTCAAGGCCGGCTTCCCCGGCGAGGCTGCGGTGTTCACCCGGCTTACCGAGGACTGGACCGGCTACGGGCGGATGGCGTTTGACGTCTATCTGCCCAAGAACGCCCCCCGCGACATGCGGGCGATGGTCTATGTCCGCGAACGTGACTGGTGGTGGTATCAGACGCTGTTGCCCACGCTGCTGCGGCCGGGCGACTGGACCAAGCTGATCGTGGATATTTCGCCGGAGAGCGACCTCTGGCAGGCCGTCGGGCACAAGCGGCAGTGGGACGGCTACGCCGCGCAGAACGTCCGCGAGGTGGGCCTCCGCATCTTCGGGCATCGCAAGTACACCGGGCCGGTGTATATCGACCATATTGAGTTATGGCCCGACCCCAAGGCCCCGCGCCCCATCGCCCTCCGCAACTTCAGGGCCAACGCCACGGAGGTCGGACGGTTTGAAAAACTTGAACTGGAGTTCAACCTGTCGCGGGTGTTCAAGAACCCCTTTGACCCCGAGGAGGCGGACGTAATCGGGCGCTTCACCTCGCCCAGCGGCAAGACGGTCGATGTTCCCGGCTTTTTCCACCAGGGTTACACCCGCGCCCAGGTGGATGGGGCCGAGCGGCTGACCGCACAGGGCACGTCCTGCTGGAAGGTGCGCTTCGCCACCGGCGAGATGGGGGAATGGAGAGCGGTTATCTTAGTCAACGGCAAGCCGCCGGCCGAGGCCACTCCGTTCCGATTCACGGTCATCCACTCGAAGAACCCCGGCTACGTGGTTCGCTCGAAGACCGACCCGCAATATTTCGAGTTTTCGACGGGCCGATTCTTTTATCCCATCGGACACAACCTGCGCTCCCCCTCCGACGGTCGTCGCCCCTATCCCTATAAGTTCGACCCGCCGGACGGTCAGGGAACGTTCATCTACGACGCCTACTTCGAGAAAATGGCGGAGGCCGGACAGAACATGACCCGCATCTGGATGTGCGCCTGGTGGTGCGGGCTGGAGTGGAATGAGCAATGGCACGGGTTCGCGGGCGTCGGGCGCTACAACATGGAGAACGCCTGGCGACTGGATCATCTGGTCGAGCAGGCCGCGAGGCGGGGAATCTACATTGCTCTCGACACCACCAATCATGGGCAATACAGCATCGGCATCGACGCCGAATGGCAACACAACCCCTACAACGCCGCCAACGGCGGATTCCTCAAGCATGCCCGCGACGCCTTCTCCGATGAGCAGGCCATCAAGCAGCATCGGAATCGGATGCGCTACACCATCGCCCGCTGGGGCTACAGCACCAGCATTATGATGTGGACGCTTTTTTCGGAGGTCGAGTTCACCGAGGAATACTGGCGTTACACGCAGCGCGGGCCCAACGTCTTCAGTCCCCATGTCGCTCCCTGGCACGCCGCCATGGCGAAATATATCCGCTCCATCGATCCCTTCGGCCACCTGGTGACCACCCACGTCAGCCATCCGTGGCGAGGCCGCGACCTGTGGAGCCTGCCCGAAATGGACCTGGTGCAGAGCAACGCCTACAGCAAATACCCCGAGCTCGGCCAGGTCGATGTGGTGCGCACTCTGGCCAAGATTTATCACGATTTTCACAAGGGCTTCAAGCGCCCGGTCCTCATCGCCGAGTACGGCGGCCACTGGGAGCGAAACTCGCCGCGTGCCCTCGACGCCGAGCTGCACGCCGGAATCTGGGGAACGGCGATGATGCCCTTCGCAGGTAACACCGGCTTCTGGTGGTGGCTCCACGTCCATTTTGAAGATAAGTATGTCCATTATCGCGCCTTGGCGAACTTTATGAAAGACGAGGACCGACGCGGCAAGGGCCTGGTTCAAGCCAATTGCGTGGTTCATTCCCGACGGAATATGCTGCGGGCAGTCGGCCTGCAGAACGCCAACTCCGCCGATGTGTGGGTTTATCATCAGCGAGTTCCCCGCTCGCTGGTCGGCGTGCCCCGCGTCGCGGGAGCGACGCTCAATCTGACAGGATTGAAAGACGGCGTCTATACCGTCGAGTTCTGGGATACCATCAAGGGGGTGGTCAGCCAGGAGGCCAAGGCCACGGTTTCAGGCGGACAATTCACCCTTAAACTGCCCACCGTGGCCAACGATGTGGCCCTCAAAATTCGACTCGAAGAAGAAGCCCCCGACCCCAGCCCCAGCGGCTGAACACCGGCCTGACCGGTCGATGCGACTTCTCGAAGATGTGATGCGACAGGATGACAAGAACCGACCAAGCTCTATCCAATAAGCCGGCGAACAAGCCGCCACTGCGTATCCTGATCATCCGACCCGGGGCTTTGGGCGACACCATCGTCACGGCACCGGTGATAGCGGCCCTTCGGGGTGCTGCCCCCGATGCCCTTGTCCGCATTGCCGGGCGGCTGGATTATCTGCCGTTACTGGTGGGGCCATGCCTGGCCGATGCCTGCTGCTCCACGGACGACGCCGCGTTCACCTCGCTCTATACCCGCGGGCCGCTCGCCCTTCCTCCCACCGATTGGGTGGTGGCCTATCTGTCGGACGAAGACGGCTCGTTGCAGGCCCGGCTGGCCGGCTCGGTCGAGCGTGTGGCGGTCTTCGACCCTCGCCCGCCGGATGACGGCTCGGTGCATATTGTTGATCACCTGTTGTCCGCCCTGCGTCCGCTGGGCATCAATGCACCCGCCGGAGCCTGTCCCGCCCTGGCGTCACCGAATCCATCGCACCGAGCGGGCAACGACGCCCCCGTTGTGATCCACCCCGGCAGCGGCGGACGAGCCAAGACCTGGCCCGCAGCCGCCTGGGCCGAGGTGATGGACGGCCTGGGCGATGTGCCGGTGGTCGTTACCGCCGGCCCCGCCGACGACGAAATCATCGGCGCATTGGAGGAGCATGTCGGCCAACGCGAAGGTTGCACCCTTCTTCGATGCCCGTCGGTGATGATTCTGGCGCAGGTGCTTTCCGAAGCGCGGGCCTATGCGGGCGTGGACTCCGGCGTCTCGCATCTCGCCGCCGCGTTGGGCGTGCCCTCGGTCGTGATTTTCGGCCCGACCCACCCGGCGACGTGGGCACCGCGCGGCCCGCGTGTCCATATTCTGCGAGACGGCGAATCCGCCTCGGCCGTCTCGCCCGACGAGGTGCTGAAGGCTTTGGCGGCGTGGATGGGATAGCGCGGAGGCGTGGGAGCACGGGAGCATGGGAGCGCGGGGGCGATTGGTCGGAATCGTTCGACGGGGCTGACCTGTCCGACGGGTCTGAGCCGTCGAAAGAGGGTGAGTACGAGCACGAGCACGAGCACGAGCACGAGCATGAGCAAGAGTATGAACACAAGTAAAATGTTCGGAGCTTGTCGGGATGAGGCGGGGCGGTTATAATCGCTCGTGATGGACTTGTTGGCCCCAGTTGTTCGCAGCCGCGAACTGTCACGTGTGGTGCAAGGCCTGGCGACCAGCGGTGAGGGAACCGTTCCCCGCATACGT
>CAZBCO010000376.1:0-2666 GCA_964490295.1 uncultured Planctomycetota bacterium | reverse complement strand
CGCCGTGGATGTGGCCGGAGAGCTGCAAGTCGAAGCGCCCCAGCGATTCGGCCTGCACCACCGGCTGGTGCTTGAGCAGCACCACGAAGCCGTCGGCGGCCTCACGCGGCGGCAGGGCCTCAGACTCGTCGAGGAGGACCGGCGCCCCCCTGCGGCGGCCCGCGGGGTCGTCCACGCCCGCCACCGTCAGCCGTCCGTCCACCGACACCGCCCGCCCGCGTAACAGCTCCAAGCCCGCCCGCCGATGGAACGACAGGCTGTGCTCCAGCCCGTGGTAGAACTCGTGGTTGCCGAGCACCGCGAACTTGCCCAGCGGGGCCTCGACCGCCGCCAGCAGCGGGGCCAGCACGTCGATGCTGTCCGGCGAGGCGTCCACCAGGTCGCCCGTGCTGACAAAGACATCGGGCCGAGCCTCCCGCACCAGGGCCAGCATCTTGTTCAAGCGCCGCTCGCCGATGATCAGCCCCAGATGCACGTCCGACACCTGCACGATACGGATCGGGTCCGAGCCGGGCGGCAGCCGGTCGGTCACCAGCGTCACCTCCACCACCCGGATGGCGGCGGCCTCGTACAAACCCCACGCCCCCGCGACCACGATGACCACCCCGCAGGCCACCACTGCGGTTCGGGCCGACAGCTCCAGCCGCCGGGCACGCTGCCACCCCAGGCCCGCCACCCGCCAGACCAGGTTCCACAGGTCGGTCAACAGCAGCAGCACAAACGCCCAGAAGACCAGCACCATCCAGGTGTAGCCGGCCAGGGAGAGCACAAACGCCGGCCCGGCCGCCCCCGAACGGTCCAGGAACCGGGCCAGGATCGGGCTGAAGACCATCAGCACCAGGAACGCCAGCATCCCGCGCCGAACGCCCCGCCCGGAAAACGCCCGCCGGAAATGCAGATAGAAAAAGGCATTCAGCCCGCCGTAACCGCCCAGGAAGATCAATAAAAACCAGTGCATGACTCGCAGGCCCTCCTAATCGCCTCTCTTGACTATAGCCCGTCTGGCGGCGCCCGTCAACTCGCCCGCGCTTGTGTCGGCGGCCGCCATCGCTACAATACGCGGGCTGAAATACACACGCGAGGACGGTTCGGACTATGTCACTGATCATCGGCGAAAACGTGGGGCTGCGCTACGGCGACCAGGAGGTGCTGCGCCGCGTGGGCTTCCGCGTGGCGGAGGGCGACCGCATCGGCGTGGTCGGCCCCAACGGCGAGGGCAAGACCTCCCTGCTCAAGATCATCGCCGGGCTGATCGAAAGCACCTCCGGCGAGGTCCACCGCCGACGCGACCTGACCGTCGGCTACCTGCCCCAGGACCCGCCCGCGCCCGACGCCCACACCGTCCACGACGCGATGCTCGACGTCTTCGCCGACCTCCGAACGCTCGAAGAGCAGCTCCGCCTGATGGGCGACCAGCTCAACGACCAGCCCGCGCAGGTCGAGGCCTACGGGCAGTTACAGCACCGCTTCGAGGTGCTCGGCGGCTACGACTATCATCAGCGCATCCGCCGGACGCTCACCGGCCTGGGCTTCGAGGCCGAGCTTTGGGACCGCCCGCTCGCCCAGCTCAGCGGTGGCCAGCGCACCCGGGCCTATCTGGCCAAGCTCCTCCTCCAGACCCCCGAAGTCCTGCTCCTCGACGAGCCGACCAACCACCTGGACATCGACGCCTGCGAATGGCTCGAATACTGGCTCCAGTCCTACAAGGGCGCCCTGCTGGTCGTCTCGCACGACCGCTATTTCCTCGACCGCACCACCGAGCGCACCTGGGAGGTCGCCTTCCAGGGGCTGGAGACCTACAAGGGGGCCTACACCAAGTACGTCACGCTGCGCGAAGAGCGGCAACGCGAGCGGATGAAGCAATGGGAAGCCCAGCAGCAATACATCCGCGAGACACAGGAGTTCATCCGCATCCACCTCGCCGGGCAGCGCACCAACGAGGCCAAGGGCCGCCGCAAGCGCCTCGAACGCTTCCTCGAACAGGACGCCATCGAGCGGCCCCGCACCCACACCACCATCCGGTTCACCCTGCCGGAGAGCGAGCGCACCGGCGACGTGGTGATGACCGCCCGCCGCCTGGCCGTCGGCTATCCGCCCGGCCCGCCGCTGCTCCGGGTCCCCGAGCTGGAGCTCTGGCGCGGGCAGCGCGTCGCCATCGTCGGCCCCAACGGCTCCGGAAAAACCACCCTGCTGCGCACCCTGCTCCACGAGCTGCCCGCCCTCGACGGCGAGGTCCGCCACGGCTCCAAGCTGCACATCGGCACCCTCTCGCAAACCCATCAGGAGCTCGACCCCGATCAGACCGCGATGGACGCCGTGAACGCCGCCTGCCGGGGCAAGGGCGACGACGCCCGCGGCATCCTCGGTAGCCTGCTGCTCGGCGGCGACGATGCCTTCAAAAAGATTCGCCAGCTCAGCGGCGGCCAGCGCAGCCGCGTGGTCCTCGCCCGCCTCAAACTCCAGAAGCCCAACGTCCTGGCCCTCGACGAACCGACCAACCACCTCGACATCCCCTCCGCCGAGATCATCCAGGACGTGCTCCAGCAGTTCGACGGCACGCTCCTCTTCGTCAGCCACGACCGCTACCTGGTGCAGGCCCTGGCCACTCACCTCTGGGTCATCGACGGCGGGCAATTGGTCGCCCTGCGCGGCTCGTGGGACGCCTA
>CAZBCO010000375.1:0-3251 GCA_964490295.1 uncultured Planctomycetota bacterium | reverse complement strand
CTTCTGGAACGTCACCCCCGCCATCGAGCGCCTGCTGGGCAATAAGTTCCAAGCCCTGCTGCGAGGGTGAGGGGAGCGGCGGTTTGGCGACGGCGCGATCCCCAGCTTCGAGAGGCGATTCTCACGGAGGCCGTCGATGCTATTCCGTGTTCTTATGTAGCCAGTCAGGCCTTAACTGTCCACTATACCACTCATTCATCTGCCGGCGGTACTCCTCGGATAGCTTATCCAATCGGCGCGCGTCTTCCGGTTTGATAAGTGGTGGGCCGAGGGTAGATCGTTCATCCCAGGCTCCCTGAAACAGTGCGTAGGAGCCACAATGAAGAATACGCATCTTGATGAACGCGGCAATTTCGCAAAGAGTTTTCACTGCGTTTTCAATACTGTCAAGTGTCAATCTTTTCTCATTTGGCATCAGGGATTGTCTGCTCTTATCAGTCGTCGAATGGGCGATGAACTTATTAGCCGTTGTTCGGATGGACTGTGCTGCCTGATTTGCGTTTCGTAAAAGATTTTCGAGAAGACAGGGCAGTGGTGTGTCGCTTGGTTTTCGCTCGTCGGATGAAACGCCACAAAGCTCATCAAATCGTGATTCGTGATACTCCGGGTCCAAGTTGATTTCGGCTTGGTTTTTCTTACGTACATCTTTTTTTGTATGTTGCTCCGCGACTTCCAGATTATATTCATCATCCCAGAGTATCCGAATATTCTCCCTCTTCAGATCGTTTTGGTTGCTTTTGAGTTCTTTGATGAGCCAAACGATAGAATAGACATCGTGACCTTTATCGACCAGCCGACGCACTCTCATTGCTACAGAGTCAAAAAACCAATGGCTTGCGAAGCATGCGAATCGGAAATTTGCGTTCCGCTCTTCGTCACAGCACAGTGTTGATTCAAGGAAGAGCTTATAAACCAGAATGTATTCGACAAGCAGTCGAATTTGGTTTTCAATAATATGCGGGTCTGATATCTTCTTTAGGCGACTTTTGCTGTCTTGTTCGTTACCCGAACCATTAAAGCTGTTTCGCCATTTGTTTAGTTTCATCAAGAAATCCCTTGGGGGATATTCTCTCTCGGAATGGCTGGGACACATCGTTTCGAATCCTCATTCTATTCTGCAACATGTTTGATTGTGATACTATCAAAATACGACAGTAAGGTACAGGGGGTGACATAATCGTTTTGGCACGACTTCGCACCTTCGGCGCGTTGACGGGGCGGGGGATGGGGGATAGACTCTTGAGTTATGGAATCACGTAAGCAATACGCACTGGTGATCGGCCCGTTTCGGCCCGACCTCGAAG
This sequence comes from uncultured Planctomycetota bacterium, assembly GCA_964490295.1. Lineage (GTDB taxonomy): Bacteria > Planctomycetota > PUPC01 > PUPC01 > PUPC01 > CAZBCO01. The sequence goes on along the minus strand of CAZBCO010000375.1, from coordinate 1,947 downwards.
CCGCTCTGTGGGAGCGCGTCCGGGTGGGGGCGGCCCGTTCGGCGGACGAGCCGGCCATTGTGCTGACCGGGTCGCAGGTGCTGCCGCTGTACCTGCGTCGGAAGCTGGCGGCGTCGGGGCCGCTGTGGGATGTGCAGTTCTACACCTTTGCCGAAATGGCCCAGAAGCTGGGCGGGCCGAAGCTGGCGGCGGCGGGCAAGACCCGCTTGCCGGACTGGGCCGAGCCGCTGCTGGTGCAGGGGGTGATTCAATCGCAGGCGGCGGGCTATTTCGAGCCGGTGGCCGACCTGCCCGGCTTCGTGCAGGTGGCCGCCGGATGCCTTCGCGATTTGAAGGAGGCGGGCCTGCGCCCGGACGACCTCCCGGACTCCGGGGACGCCAAGCTGGCGGCGTTCCGGTCGATCTACGAGGCTTATGAGCGGCGGCTGGAGGAGCTGGGGCTGTACGACGCGGCGGACCTGCGGCGGGCGGCGGCAGAGGCCGCCCCGGACGCGGCGTTCCTGCATCACGCCCGGCTGGTCGCCTACGGCTTCTACGATCTCAACGGGCTTCAGCGTCGGCTGCTGCTGGCCCTGGCGGCCCAGGCGAAATCGGCGGCGGCGCTGGTGCCCGCAGACGAGGCTCCGGCGTTCGAGTACGCCCAGCCGCTGGTGCGCTGGCTGGAGGCCCGGGGCTTTGAGCGGCATCGGGCGGGCGGGCATCACTCCGTGCTGCGGCGGCTGTTCACTCCGCCGTCGGGCGAGGCCGTCGCCGCGCCGGAGACACAGGTGCTCTCCGTGCCCGGCGAGCCGCGCGAGGTGCGGGAGATCGTGCGACGCATCATCGAGCTGGCCGAGGCGGGCACGGCCTTCGACGATATCGGCGTGCTGATGCGCAGTCCGGGGGCCTATGCTCGTCCGCTGCGCGAGGCGTTGAGCCGCTGCGGCATCCCGTGCTTTGTCGCGGGCGGCCTCCCGCTGGCCGAGACGCGCGTCGCCCGAAGCGTCCTGATGCTGGCCGACCTGCTCGCCGGAGACCTTCCGCGGGCCGAGGTGATGGAATTCATCCACTTCGCCCCCCTCGATTTCGAGACGCTCACCGGTGGTACGCCGAACAGTTCGGACTGGGACCTGCTCAGCATCCACGCGGGCATTGTGGCCGGACCGGAGGAGTGGCCTCGCCGCCTCGAACGGTTGGCCGAGCAGGCCGACGGCGATGCCGGCCCGCTGCCAATGCACGAACTCGCCGGCTTCCGGGCGTTCATCGACGCGTTATTGGATGCGAGGGAGACGCTGGCCGGTGCCCAGGGCTGGGGAGCCGTCGCCGCCGCGCTCAGCGAGGTCTTCCGCCGCTTTATTCGTCCGGACGCCGAGCCGGAAGCCTTCGAGAAGGTGCTGGCCGCGCTGGGGGCGATGCTCAACCTGCCACAGGTCGAGCAGTTCGGCGTCGCCGCCACGGTCACATCCGTCCGCGAAGCCCTGAAAACTCGGCTCGCCAAGGAGAGCCTGCCCGGCCCGAAGTTCCAGAGCGGCGCGGTGTATGTCGGAGACATCGAGCGGTCGCGGGGGCTGGGCTTCCGGGCGGTGATTGTTCCCGGATTGGTGGAGAAGAGTTTTCCCGCCGCGTCTCGGCAGGACCCGATTGTTCTGGACCGCGAGCGTCGCGACCTCGCCCGCCGGAGCCGTGCGGACGTGTTCCTGCCGCCGAAATCCGGGCGCATCAACGAGGAGCGGATGCTCTTCGCTCTGGCACTGGACGCAGGGGCCGAGTCGCGCACCTTGACCTATTCGCGCCTGGACGTTGCTTCGGGCCGCGGCCGCGTGCCGTCGCACTTTGTCCCGCGTCTGGCCGAGGCGATTACCGGGCAACGCTGCGACCTGAGCTGCCCGCCGGCCGGGTTTCGCCGTGTGCCGATGTTCCCGGAGCCGGGGGCGTTCGGCACGCCGGTGGATGCCGATGAGTACGACC
>CAZBCO010000374.1:0-2691 GCA_964490295.1 uncultured Planctomycetota bacterium | reverse complement strand
ATTATATCACAGAGTTGGCGGCACCCGAAGAAGCAACCCTCCAGCCTTCGGCTCGATTCCGGCGCGTCCGGGTTGACTTCTGCCGGGGCGCTGGCTATTATTCACAACGACCTGAACCTCAACGGATGACCACCCGATGCCAGCTTCCGAAAACTTTGTTCACCTCCACGTTCACAGTCATTTCAGCCTGCTGGACGGTGCCTGCAAGATTCCCGATCTGGTTGCCCGCGCCGCCGAGTTGAAGATGCCCGCGTTGGCGCTGACCGATCACGGGAACATGTACGGGATGGTGCAGTTCTACGAGCAGGCCACCAAGGCGGGCATCAAGCCGGTGATCGGGCTGGAGGCCTACGTGGCCGTCGGGTCCCGGCTGGAGCGTGAGGGCGGGTCGGACTCGTCGCACCACCTGGTGTTACTGGCCGAAAACGACGCCGGCTATCAGAACCTGCTGAAGCTGACCTCGGCCTCGTTCCTCGACGGCTTCTACTACCGTCCGCGCATCGACAAGGCCCTGTTGGCCGAGCATGCCGAGGGATTGATCGGTATGTCGGCCTGCCTGGGCGGCGAGATTCCCCGGCGGCTGCTCAACGGCGACGAGGCCGGCGCCCTGGCCGCCGGGCGGCAGTATGTCGATATCTTCGGGCGTGACAATTTCTTCATCGAGCTGCAAGACAACGGCCTGGCCGACCAGCAGCGCGTCCTCGACCCGCTCTGCCGCTTGGCCGAGACGCTGGGGGTCGGCACGGTGGCCACCACCGACATGCACTACATGAGCCGCGATGATGCGCGGGCCCACGACGTGTTGCTGTGTATCAACACCGGCAAGACGCTGGACGATGCGAACCGGATGCGATTCGAGACCGAGGAGTTCCATTTCCGAACGCCCGACGAGATGCGCGAGTTGTTCAGCCGCTTCCCCGGCGCCATCGAGAACACCGGCCTCATCGCCGAGCGGTGCCACGCGACCATCGACACGACCACGTTTCACTTCCCGGTGTTCGAGCCGCCCGGCGGCAAAAGCTCCGGCGAATACCTCCGCGAGCTGGCCGAGGAGGGCTTTCTCCAGAAGTATCCCGGCAACCCGCCGGAGGCCCGCGAGCGGCTCGAATATGAGCTTGGCGTCATCCACGACAAGGGCTACGACACCTATTTCCTGATCGTCTGGGACTTCCTCCGCTTCTGCCACCAGAGCGGGATTCCCGCCGGGACGCGCGGGTCGGGCTGCTCCAGCGTGGTCGGCTACTGCATCGGCATCAGCGGCGTCGATCCCATCCGCTATCGCCTGATGTTCGAGCGGTTCCTCGACCCCGAACGCAAGGAGATGCCCGACTACGATATCGACCTCTGCGAGCGGCAGCGCTCCAAGGTCATCGACTATGTGCGGCAGAAATACGGGGCGGACAACGTCGCCCAGATCATCACCTTCGGGACGCTGGGGGCCAAGGCGGCGATCCGCGACGTGGGCCGGGTGATGGGCATCTCATTGCCCCAGGTGATGGCCATCACCAAGAAGGTGCCCAACGAGCTGCACATCACGCTCGACGACGCCCTGAAGAAGGAGCCTGAGCTCGCGGCCCTCTACGAGAACGACCCGGAAATCCGGGAGATGTTCGATATCGCCCGGAAGATCGAGGGGCTGAACCGGCACTCCTCGACGCATGCCGCCGGTGTGGTTATCGCCGACCGGCCCCTGGCCGAATACGCCGCCCTCTGCACCCCGGTGGCCGGCGGGGACGTGACCACGCAGTGGACCATGGACGACGTCGCCAAGGTCGGCCTGCTGAAGATGGATTTCCTCGGCCTGCGCACCCTGACCATCGTGCAGATCGCCGTCAGCCTCATCCGCAAGCATCGCGACGAAGTGCTGGACATCGACAACATCCCGCTCGACGACCCCGATACCTACGCCCTGTTCCAGCGCGGCGACACCAACGGCGTGTTCCAGTTCGGCTCCTCCGGCATTCGCCAGATGTTGATCAAGCTGGGGCCGGACAAGATCGAAGACCTCATCGCGGCCAACGCGCTGTATCGCCCCGGCCCGCTGGGGGCCGGGCAGGTCGATGAGTTCATCAAGCGCAAGCACGACCCCTCGCTGATCACCTTCGAGCACCCCATCCTGGAGGAGTGCCTGGGCGAATCCTACGGCATCATGGCCACGCAGGAGCAGGTGATGCTGATGGTGCATAAGCTCGCCGGGCTGTCGATGTCGCGGGCCCTCACGCTGGTCAAGGCCATCAGCAAGAAGAAAGAAGAGTACATCAAGGCGACGCACGGCGACTTCATCGAGGGCGCGGTCAACAACGGCGTGCCCAAGACCCTCGCCGAGCGCATCTTCGACCTGATCGTGTACTTCGGCGGCTACGGCTTCAACCGCGCCCACTCGACCGCCTACGCGGTGCTGGCCTACAAAACCGCGTACCTCAAGGCCCATTACCCGGTCGAGTTCATGGCCGCGACGCTGACCTGCGAAAGCAGCGACATCTCCAAGGTGGTCGACTTCGTCGACGAGGCCCGCAAGATGGGCTTGGAGGTGCTGCCCCCTTGCGTCAACAAGAGCGACGTCGAGTTTGACGTCGAGGACGGCAAGGTGCGCTACGGCCTCTCCGCGATCAAGGGCGTGGGCGGGAAGGCCGCCGAGGCCATCGTCGCCGCGCGGCAGGAGCACGGCCCCTACACCTCGCTGTACGACTT
>CAZBCO010000373.1:0-4521 GCA_964490295.1 uncultured Planctomycetota bacterium | reverse complement strand
CTATCATGGCGAACAATCCGAACAGTGTGATGATGCCCCAGCGCGCCCATAAGGAAACCCCCATCTCCAGATTCTTATGCCCCGGCTCTTCGCCGGGCTTCGGAACCGAAGCTCGAAAGACCGTCATATATCGCAGGGCGGCGATGAAGACCATAAGCCCGCCTGCCAGAAGCATGGCGCCGCGAGCGACAAATGTATTAAGCATGAAGTAGTTGCGGCGGAGTTCCAGGTCTTTGTCACGAAGCGATTCGACAAGCTCCGAGGAGGCGACTGAACCATTCAGACGGGTTCTCACCTCGTCGAGGGCTTGGGGGTTGAGCGGGTCATTGGCAAGTTGTTTCACGAAGTTAAAAGCCAAAATGGCCCCGACCACCAGGCAAAATGCCCCCGCAATGCAGGCGGTTCGCTCCGCGGCGCGATACCATGCTGCCCCTTGGCGGCGAAATTGTTCGGGGATAAAGCGATCTCGGCTCAACCGTTCCCTTTCTCATCGTTGGCGGTCGATGCTTGCAGTTCCTTGAGTCGGAGGTGTTCGCGTGGGCAGTAACGGAAACAGCGCCCGCAGGCCAGGCATTGGCCGCGATTCGCCTCATAATCGGTCCGGGTGCGACGCACGGAGAGGCCGATCAACTTGGCCCCCGCGACCAGCCCAAGCCAGGCCCCGAAGAGGGCGGAACCCACCGCGAAATCGCTTAACACGGCGTCCTCATCCGCCTGCAACTGTTCCAGCGTTCGCCCCGTCTTTCGAAAGGCTTGTGTCCGCAGGGCAAGTTCGCCCGTTTGGGAGCTTTCATCGGCTCGAACATCCCGGGCACGCAGGACGGTGGGATGTGCCCCCGCCAGCACGTGGCTGACCGAATGGCCTAGCCATGCCCCCAGGCCGATGAGCAAGGGCAGCGCGAGCAGCGCCCCGGCGAGCCAGCTTTTGCCGGACGACCGGTGCTCGGCGGGCTGCGTCGGCGGCTCGATGGCACCGAACGGGCAGGCCTCTTCACACAGTCGGCAGGTAATACATTCATCCGGCGTGATGGTCACCCGCTTCCAGGAAATCTTGGAACACAGACGCAGCAACACACCGTAGGGGCAAAGGAAACGGCAATAGGGGCGGCCAATCAGCGTGGCCAGCAGCAGGATGGCCCCGCCCAGAATGAACATCTGCAAAGGGCCGCTCAGGCGGAAGATGGCGATAAACGGGTCGTAACGGCAGATGATAAAGCCCGCCCCTGTTACCGTGAACAGCACCGCCAGGCCCAGATAGGCATAGGCCAGGAAGCCAAGCACGTGCTCCAGCCATCGTGGAACCTTGGCCGGCTTGAGTAGCACCACATCCTGAATGGCACCCAGCGGACACACCGCCGAACAGAAGACTCGCCCGAACAACAGCGCGGCCACCAGAGGCAACGCAAAGAATAGAACAACAATGAATGGGAGGGCGAAGCCTCCGTCGAATAACGAGGCGGTTACGTGATGCACCGAACCCACCGGACAGACACAGCCGCGCCGGATGAATCCAAAGTAGAGCAGGGCGAGCAACATCAGTACGAAAATCCCAGCCCGTGAACGTCGCTTGAACACCAGCCACGTCGCTGCCGCCAGGGCGACTGCGAGCAGTACCACAGCACCCACTTCCCAGGCGACGGATTGCGCCGGTGGCGTTTCCTGGGCGGGGTAGACGTAGGTGTCGGGCAATTCGGGACGTGGGAAACGCTGAGCCGCGTTGGCCAGCGAGGTCAGCGCCACCAGGAAGATCGGCGAGAGGGTTAACACGTGTCGCGTCAAAGGCTAATTCTCCGCCTCGGATTCACTGTAAAGCGGGAGGTATGCCTTGCGGGCAGGCACCCGGATGAATGCCTGCGACGGGCAGGCATCGGCTATTGTGCATTGGCTGCAATTAACGCAAAAACTGTGATCGACCTGGAGATAAAGCGAGCGGTTGCCGTATTGTTTGCAACCCTGCGTACATTTGCCGCAGCCGATGCACTTGGCGGTGTCGATGGTGTATTCATAGAATGGCCCTGTCACGTGCTTGCGGCGGATGGCCCCGGTCGGGCACATCTGATTTTCGGCCCCCTCGTGCCGACCGGTGGTTCCTGGGGCAAAAAAGCCGAAACAAGGTTCGCAATAACCGCAGATTTTTATCGCGTGAACACAGCGCACCGCGGATGGTTTCAGAACACAATGGGTCGCGCAGTTACCGCAATCAATGCACTTGGAAGGGTCAATCTGCCAGACCATATCGTCCGGCTTGGCATTGCGAAGGCCCAGTGTGATCACGCCGCCACCCAGCACGGCCAGCCCGGCACAGCGGGTGCAGAGCTTGAGGACGTCGCGACGGCTCAGCTGCTTATTGTCTTGGGCGTTTTCACTCATCGTCGGCCCCGCCTGAATCGGGCTTCAGGGAACAGTTGGAGACGGAAGGGCACTCGGCACACGACCCGTACAGGCCGCAGGGGCTGTTGCCCGTTGCCGTGCCGCGCCTCCTGAAAGCCAGCATCCCCAGCCCGCCCAGAGCGCCGAGTGCCCCATAGCGCAGGACTGTTCGGAAGAAATCCCGTCGCGTGGTTTCCGTTGGCTTCATTGTGGCTCCTTCTTCACATAGATGCGGACGGAGCGGCTGGCCGGATCAAGCACCAGAATACGCCCCGCGCTGTCGACCGCGAGGTCTAACGTCATCCCCTGGCTGCAATCGGGCAGGGGACATCGCCCGTCGGGAAACGCTTCATGGCCCGCAACCACACCGAGAAACGTGCCGTCCGGGCTGTAAACTTTGACGCGAGGCAAGCCCTTCTCGGCGGTGACGACACTGCCGTCGGGAAGCAGGGCGATGTCTGTCGGATTGCAGCAGCCGCAGAACCCTTGCGTCTTGAGCGACGGCTCGCCCCAGCTTGCCAGAAGTTCGCCGTCGGCGGTGTAAACGTCCACTTTCTGACGGCCAGGGTCATTGGCCCGGATCAGCCTGTCGGCCCCGACGGCCACGTCGAAGTGGGCGCTGGGCATCAGCACGCCGTCAATTTCACGAGTTGGGTCCACCTTGCGGATACGTCTTGCGATTTTGCCTTCTCCGGTGTATTGCAATATGACTCGGTTGCCCGCGTCGCCGACAAGAACCGCATCCGAAGTGACCGCGATGGACGTGAAGTCGGCATTCTGCCCAGACGGCTCCGAAGTCAGTTGGGTTCGGCCTTGCTTGTCAAGCTGGACGAAATGGTCGGCCTCGGCGAGATAAGCGTTTCCTTCCCGGTCGACGGCAACGGCGCGGGCGGTGGGCGATGCGGGCAGGGTTCGCAACAGGCGCCCGGCTTTCTCATAGACATTAAGCTCACGGTCGCCTAAAACATAAATCTCGTCATTCGGGCCAACAGCCACTCCGCGTACCTCAGCAAGCTGGGTTTTAATCGGTGGCAGCTCGCGGTAGATGATCAGCGCCGGGTCCGTCGGCTCAAAATCGGTCAGGTCAGAGGTCGGCAAGGTGCTGGGGCCGGAGACATCCAAAGCGACCACCGCATACACGGCGGCCGCCACGGCCAAGGCGATGACAATGGGGACAACCCAAGGGCGGGCAGGCGAGTTGGTCATAGCGGCTCCTTCCGGACGTCCAGGCATACCATGGTCTTCGGGTCGCGCACCAGGAGGCGGCCGTCAACCAAGGCCATCGGCCCCCACGAATCACGTTCTTGGAGCACCTTGGCACGGGCGAGCTGGTTATAGCCCACCGGACTGGCCTCAAGCAAGGTTAACACGCCAAAATCATTCATCACGAAGATCATCCCGTCAGCGATAAGGTAAGGCCCGCGCCCAAACGTCTCTGTACCGCTGTTCCACATCGGCTTACCGGAAGGGGCGAGACAAACCATCTTACCGTTCACCGCCATCCCGTAGAAATGGTCGCGGTAATAAATCGGGGTGTGCTGTTCGGCGGAGAAAATGTCCTGTTTCAGCCGGTAGAGGATCTCGGACTTGAGGCCATCACCTTGTGAGGAGAGCTTCATCATCATGCTGCCCGCTCCGTAGCCACCCGCCAGAAAGATACGGCCGTCGCTGAGTGGAATGGGGCAGGGGACATTGGCAAAGGGAACTCGCCATTCGGTGCTCTGCCAGAGGATACGGCCGTCGTCCGCTGAGACGCCGACAATCCCGCCACTCGCGGCGTACAGATACATCCGCACCCCGTCAAACTCCATCGGGACAATCGACGAGTGGGTCATCTGCCACTGGTTGGGGTTGGGCGTCTGCCAGAGGAGGTTCCCGGTCTGGCAATCCACCGCGATCATCAGTGCCGAGCCGCCCACGGCGATGATCGCTTTGCCGTCGTCAATCATCGGGCACTGACCGGCGTACCAGGGGGGAACCTTGGCTTGGAATTGGGCAGGCAAATCAATCGCCCATCGGAACGCCCCCGTCTTTGTATCCACGCACATCACTTGGGCCTGGGGGCCAAGCGTTACCACAAACTGATCGGTGACGGCCGGAACCGTGCGCGACATTCCGTATTGACGCCGGACATCGGCGGGATAGGAGGAA
>CAZBCO010000372.1:0-6063 GCA_964490295.1 uncultured Planctomycetota bacterium | reverse complement strand
CCCCCCCCCCCGGCGCCGGCTTCGCCACCGCCTCCCCCGCCGCAAAAACTTTTAGACTGACCCGGAAGCAGGACGAAGAGGCCGTTGGCCAAAGGCCTCTTCGCCGAGAAGTCTTTGGATGGGGGTGTGGGGGAAAGCCTTTCTTCAGAAAGGTTTCCCACGCGATCTTGTCACTCCTTCTTGCCGAAGCGGACACGGCTCTCGGTGCCGGCGAGCAGGCGGGCGATGTTGGCGCGGTGGCGCAGCACCACCAGCACGGCAATCGCGGCCGCGAAGCCGAGCACCGGCAGGCGGTCGCCCAGCATTCCCCAGTGCTCTACGGCATAGGCCACCGGCGCCGCGACCGCCGCGACCATCGAGGCCAGCGAGACATAGCGGAACGCGAGGAACAGCACGCCCCATACCGCCAACGCGACCAGCGCGGCCTGCGGCGCGAGCGCCACAAATACGCCGAAGCTCGTCGCCACTGCCTTGCCGCCCTTGAAGCCGACATAGACCGGGAAGGTGTGCCCCAGAATCGCCGCCACGCCGTAGCCCACCCGCAGCAGGTCCAGCGGTGTCCCGTCCAGCGTCGCCGCCCACCCTCCGCCCAGCAGCACCGGGGCCAGGCCCTTGCCGAAGTCGAGCGCGAAGGTGATGAAGAAGAACGGCATCCCGCACACCCGCCCGGCGTTGGTCGCGCCGATGTTCTTGCTGCCGTGCTCGCGGATATCAACGCCCTTGACCGCCTTGCACAGGATCAGCCCGAACGGCACCGAGCCGAGCAGGTACGCGGCGGCGGGAATCAGGAATATTGTAATGAAGTGGCTCATGGTCTCTCTATTTATTCCCCGTCAGGGGAGAAATTTATCCGGGTGCTTCAGCTTTTCGGGCAGATAGGTGTCGGTCACGAACGGCAGGCCGTACTTGGCAAAGGCCTGCTGTTCGGCACGCACCCCCATCTTAATCATCTTCGCCAGCTCCGCCTGCCACGCCTTATAGTGCTTGACGAAGGGGTCGTTCCGCAGAGCATCCTGGGCGCGCTTCTTGTCGGTCTCCAACAGCGGATGTGTGGGCAGGTCATACTGCTGAACATCCTCGACCGTCACCCCGAGGAAGCGGGCGTTGGGTACGCAGAAGAACTGGTTGATATGGCCCGCGTTGCCGCTGCCCACCTTGAGCGTGCGGTAGATGTTGCAGAAGCCGTAGGGGTCGCAGTCGCAGAACACATAGACCGGGATGTTCGCCGAGTCGGAGAGCCGCCGGATGAAGCGGCGGCAGGCGCGGGTGGGCACGCCGCCCATCGCGATCAGAATGCAGTTTTTCTCGCGCCAGAAATCCTGTTTGACCAGCCGCTGGAACGCGCCGGCGGTCTCAATCGCCAGGATGAACTTCGCCTGGGTCTCGAACTTCAGGTCCTCGACCGAGCTGGGCACCGAGTAGGCCCCGCTGCCGAAGCGGGTGCAATCGATGCGGAGGGTCTTGCCCGAACCCTGCTCCTTGTCCACCACAATCAGCTTGCCCGCGACCGAGCCGCCGTGCTCTTCGGGGATAAACCCCAACTGCTCGCGGTTCACCTCGTACATCGCCTCGACATCGTCCATCACCGTGTCCGATTCCGGCTGTTCCTTGAAGCGCGCCACATCCCAGTTCTTCGAAACATAATACGCCTCCCGCTTGGTGGCGATGTTGTCGGTGTCGATCAACTGCTTCGAGAACTCGATCATCCGCAGCGTCTGGGCGAAGCTCTTCACCGTGTTCACGGTCAGCGTCCGCGTCTTCTTATTGCCCTTCAGCTCGAAATACCCCTTCTTTGGTGTATAGCGGCAGTTGGAGAGCGAGCGGATGGGAATGTTGATCGATGGCTTCTGCCGCTTGAGAATCCGGTCGCGGATGTCACCCGCCGAGGTAACGATTTGTTTGGCGACCCCCTTGCGGGCCGTGGCAGTCTTGGTCATGCAGCCTCCTGAGTACGCGAAACGCCCCAAATCTTGAGGCCCATATTACGCTCTGCCGGGCAGGTTTTCAACTTTTAGCGCCGGTGGCGGCCGCGTTTGGGGTGTCGCTCCGGCGGTTAGGATGCGTCGGCGGGGGCGTGGATTGCGGAGCGGATGGCCTCGGCCAGGGCAGTCGGCTCGTCGGTGCCGATGCGGCGGCGGCGGCCGTCCTGCATCGTCAGCTCCACCGCATCGAGGCCGGAGACGCTGTAGAGCCAGCCGCGCCCGTACCATTTGATGCCCCAGCCATACCACCAACGGTTGCGTACCACTTCGCAGGACTGAATGTCGGTGAGCGGGAAGGCAAAACGAATCGGGCCGTCGCCGAACCGCACGCGGACGGCTTGGTCATCCACCGTCACCGTCAGCGAATGAAACAGGCAGAGGCACAGCCCCAGAACGACCATCATCCCCAGCAGTACCCAGTGGAAGACCGCGAAGCTCCACACCGCCATCATCGCCGACCCCAGCAGCAGAAAGGCGATGATCGCCGTGCCCCATTGCGTGTGCTCGTATCGCATCGGAACTCCTGAGACTCCGATATGGGCAAAGAGCCAGTTATCACCAGCGACTACGATGAACCCTCGCGCAGTTGTAGCGTGCCGCGAGCTACCTTGCGGAAGCGCCGACAGTAACTCGCCGCAGCTCGCGCCGTCTCACGGTCTGCCGATTCACCGGGATAACGATAGGCAACCGCAAACGCAGACAGGTAAGCGACCTCGACGCGGAGCGCCGCCCAAAGAGGCTCCAGCACAAGGGCTTGATCAAGCAACAATACCAAGTCATGAGCCTTTCCCAATCGGACTCCTGCTTCGGCCAATCGAGCCTTGATGTATTTTTCTACGCATTGTTGCGCATGAAAGCAAGCCGCGTCGTAATTGGGGTGTTTTCGAGCGCGGACCTCGCGCTGCATGGTGGCGAAATCCCCCTCGGCTTTGTTAACCCATTCAGCCGTGATGCGCTTCATACAACACCTTGCCGCGCTCAAGAATATCGGCCAGAAATCCGTCACCCATCGCCAGGCGCCGTCGCACGCTCGCCGGCGTCCGCAGGATCAGATCGGTGGGGAAGGGCGGATTGATTGCCAAGCGAATCTCGGCGGACTTTGTCGCGGGCTTACCCCTGAAGGGCATCACCACCAACAAGTCCACGTCGGAATCCTCATTCGCCGAACCGTGGGCATGAGAACCAAACAGCACCACCCGTTCCGGATGGAACCGTTCCCCGATCTGCCGCCCCAACGCTCGAATGTCTCGCATGCTTGCCATCATCAGGCCCTTCGTTACCCAAGCTTCATTATACCCCGGCATTTCCCCGGTTCAATCCGCGCCTTCGACCAGGAAGGCATAGACGCGGCTGCGCTCCGCGCCCCAGGTGGCGTCGAGGGTGAAGCGCAGCGCCTCGACCTCGCGGGCGACGGGTACGATGACGTGGCGGTGCCGGTTACGGGTTGGCGTGGCGATGGGGTGCCACTGGCCGTCGGTCAGGCCCTCGATGCGGAAGGCCTTGGCCATCACGCCGGGCGGAGCGGTCATCGGGGGCCGCGCCTCCCAGTAGCCCAGCCGGACGATCTGGTCGAGGGCGCTGTCGAGGATCAAGGTGGCACGCTCCACGCGCTCTTGGAGATCGAAGCGATAGGTCAGCGTGTCGCCGGGGCGGCAGTCCCAGCCGTGCGTTATTCGGGGCGCTTCTTCAAAGCACAGTCGGCATCGCGCAACGCCAGCCGTATCAGGTCGTGCAAGGCTTGGTAATAGGCTTTCGGCTTGCCGGACATCGCGGGCAGGGCGCTCTTCAGTTGCTCGCGACACACCTTCAGCATCTCCGCGTTCACCCGGTCGCACGCCCCGCTCTCGGCCACAGCGGCCAGTGCCCCGGTCGCGAGCGTATGCAACATCCCCAGGTCCACGCCGTTCAGCTCGCATCCCTCATAGCGCGTGGGCACCGGGCGACGCGAGAAGAGATTCCACTGTTCGGCCAGCGCATTCATCCGTCGGTCTCTCAAGCCACGCCCGTACTATAGCGACGGAGCACCGCTGAATCAAGCCAACCCCCCGACGTGCCGCTTATCCTTAGACCACAGCGACGGCCATGTCGCACCGATTCGCCCTCGGTGGCCCACGCGATTCTTGTATGGGGGGCACAGCACGGACGGAGTTATTCCCCGTTCCCCACCCGCCGGCGGTTCAGCCTCCGCCGGGACTCACAGGCTGGAACACCAGAACCGTCGCCTGTTTCTGCTTGACTCCTCGCCGGTCCGGGAGTAGCATCGGAGCCATGCCACGCGTCGCCCGAATCGTCGTCCCCGACCGCCCGCATCTGAAAATAGGTGAATGTCCTGGTTTTTGTCCGTTCCCGGTCGGCTGGCCGAAGAAGCACAAGAGAAGGAAGGAAAATAGGTGACTGTCCGCAATGGCATTAAGATAAGCATAGTTGCCGGGCATCCTTTCTTGGTATTTTGAGGAATCCGTAGCGTCGTGGGTCGCGTTTGACCAGCCGGGGTTCCGTGCGTCCGGGGCGTTTCAGGTTGACGCGGCTGGCGATGTGTTCGAGCATGCGGTCATAAAGGGCGGAGCGTGCAGCTTCCGGGGCGGCTCGGAGCGAAGCGGAGAAAGCCACGAGGGTTCGCACAGCACCGAGGAAGCTGATGCGATCGGGCGGGGTGTTGGTCTTTCGAGCGGCCTGATGCATGACGGTGTGGATCAGGTTGTGGGCCAGAAGCGTCGCGGCGACTTCGGAGTGGACGCCGTGGGGCGTGGTGCTGCGCAGGACGTTCATCTGGAGCGTCGTTTTGAGGGAGCCGATGCGGGTCTCGATCTCCCATCGCCTCCGGTAGAGTTGGACGACGCTCCGGCGGCTGGCGCGACAGGGGTCGAGCAGGGTGGTGACCAGCCAGCGTTCCGAGGGTTTTCCTTGGCGGTGCCGTACGGTACGGAGGAGGCGGACGGGAAGCGTTGTGGGCAGGGCCGGATCGTTATACTTCCGCCGCAACGATGGTGCCAGATCGAGTTCCACCCGCCAGTCGTTCTTGCCGAGGCGTTGACCGTGAGCTATCAGTTTGGCGGGGTCGCGGCGCTGGTGCAACGGGGCGACCACATCCACGCCGCGCTCGCGACACTTGGCCAAGTTGTAGAACGAGCTTAAAAGCTTGTCGCACAAGAGGATCGCTCCCTCGGGAACCCGGCCCCAGAGGGTGTGGAGTTGTGCGGTTTCGCTCTCCCGATAGGGCCCTATCTGATAATCGCACACCGCGTTGGCTCCGGCCCGCACCAACAGCGAGAGCCGCATCACCGGGAACCGGCTGGCCCCGTGTTTGGTGTCGGCGTAACCAAAGGCCTCAACGAGTTTCGACGTGTCCGGCATCGACACGGTGCTGCCGTCGAACAGATACAGCGGACGGTTCCAGCAGCGCCCCTGTTCCCCGGCCATCGGCTCCAGCCGCTCCACACTGCGGGCTATCAGCTTCGCCCACAGCGCTTCCGGCAATCGGGATCGAGCTTGGCACCAGGCGGAATCGGACGGTGTCTTCTTCAAGCCAGGGTTCGCCGCCGCCAGTTCGGTCAGCACACTATGGATGGATTGGTCCGGGTGCAAGCCGCGATGCACCATCGACCGAACCGTCACCGCCGGCGTGAAGACACGAACCCGCCACTGATAATCCAGTTGCCGACAGATGGTCTCGATCTCCTCGTCCGACAGCTCCGCATCCAACGCCTTCAAAAAAGTGCTCCCCAACGGTAGACCCGTCCTCAACGACCTGCTACAATTCATCGTAGGCCTCCTTTCTTGTTCGATGCTCACGGCAGGTAAGCACTACCATGTCATCGACAAGAAGGGGGCCACTCCTTGAGCTCTTTTTTTGCTTATCTTAATGCCATTGGTGACTGTCCGAAATTTTACGAATTTTCTGATGGATTCAGCAGGAGCAGTCGACAAGATCAGGGGGGTAAGATAATGGCACCCGTTCTCGCCGTCATACGTGACTACCAGCGTGCCGTCAGTACGACTATGGCGGCTATTCTGGCCTGTATTGGTGAGGAAGTCTTCCGCAACGGGGCTCCTGGTCATGCCTATCCCCGGGAAGGGGTCT
>CAZBCO010000371.1:0-6573 GCA_964490295.1 uncultured Planctomycetota bacterium | reverse complement strand
CGCGTGGCCCTGATGCTCGCCATAGTGCTGGCCGTGCTATGCTTTGGAAGGGTCTGGTTGCTTGGCAGCGGCTCAACCGCCGTAGCGGGGACTTCGCTTAACCGGATTGGCCTGGCGGTGGCCGTGGCCCTCGGATTGCAGGTCATCACCGCGACGCTGGTGGGGGCGTTGCTGCCCATCGGGGCGGCCAAACTCAAGCTCGACCCGGCCGTGGTCGCCAGCCCGGCCCTGACCACCATCGTTGATATTACCGGCCTTCTTATTTACTTCAGTACGGCCCACTTGATTTTGAGCGGTTAACCGCCGACGCCGGGGCCTGACGCGATTTGTGGCACCGCGCACCAGATGCCCAACGCCATCAGAGGCCGTATTGGCCCTTGGCAAACTTGCATCCCGCACCCCATGCTGATAAGATGCAACATGTTGTCCAAGGGTTCGAGGTTTCAAAACGACGTAGAGGGCGGTGCCCTCTCTGGTAAGGTAGCCTTTCTTGAAACGTATTGCCCTACTCGGCTCGACAGGGTCGATCGGTAAAAACACGCTCGACGTCATTGAGCATCTTCCGTCCCAGTTCCAAGTGGCCTCCCTTGCGGCCGGGTCCAATTGGCAACTGCTTGCCCGTCAAGCCCGTCAGTTCACGCCGGAACTCGTGGTGGTGGCGGGCCCTCAATACGAAACCCCGCTGCGGGAGGCGCTGGCCGACACCGGCATTCGGGTGGCCTCCGGCCCGGAGGGCGTGGTCGAGGCGGCGTCCATCGACGGAGCCGATGTGGCCGTGGTGGCCATCGTCGGCGCGGCGGGCCTGCCCGCGTCGTTTGCCGCTCTGAACAGTGGGAAAACGTTGGCCCTGGCCAACAAGGAATCGCTGGTGATGGCCGGGGAGCTGCTGACTCGCCTGGCCACCGAAAAAGGGCTGCCCATCGTACCGATTGACAGCGAACACAGCGCCATCTACCAGTGCCTGCGTTCAGGCGGGCACGGCGAGGTAGAGCGCCTGGTCTTGACCGCCTCCGGCGGGCCGTTCCGAAAATTCAGCGCCCACGACCTGGCACGGGTCACACCGGAGATGGCCCTGCGTCATCCGACCTGGAACATGGGCGTGAAGGTGACCATCGACTCGGCCACGCTGACCAACAAGGCGCTGGAGATTATCGAGGCCCGCTGGCTGTTTGACGTCCCGGCCGACCGCATCGACGTGATGGTCCATCCCCAGTCCATCGTCCACTCGATGGTAGAATTCCACGACGCATCGACCGTGGCCCAGTTGGGCATGCCCGACATGCGGGTGCCCATTCAGTACGCCCTCACCTGCCCCGAACGCCTGCCCGGTCGTGCGCCGCGGCTGGATATGGCCTCGCTCCGATCGCTGACCTTCGAGGAGCCGGACACCGGTCGGTTCCCCGGCCTGTTGCTCGGCTGGCGCGCGGCTCGCGAGGGCGGCACGTCGGGGACGGTGCTGAACGCCGCCAACGAGGTGGCCGTGGAGATGTTCCTTAACCGACAGATTGCGTTCACCGATATTACCCAGATGACCATTCGGGTGATGGACGCCCACCGGGTGACCACCCCGGAAAGTATCGAAGACATCTTGGAAGCCGACCGCTGGGCACGCGACAAGGCCCGGTCACTCGCCCCCACAGGAGAATAGAACCTTGGAAGCAGGCTACTGGCTGGTTGTTATCTTGGGCTTTGGTTTCTTGATCTTTGCCCACGAGATGGGGCATTTCCTGGCCTGTAAGCTGGTCGGGGTGCGCGTCATCCGCTTCGCGCTCGGCTTCGGCCCGCGGTTGTTCGGCAAGAAGATCGGCGAGACGGATTACTGCATCTGCGCCATTCCATGCGGCGGGTATGTGAAGATGGCGGGCGGTGAAGGCGAGACCGACGAGACGGCCACCGGAGCGCCGGACGAGTTCCCCCAGAAAACGCCGGGCCAACGCGCCCTGGTGGTGGCCTCCGGGCCGATTTTCAGCGTGGCCATTGCCCTGCCCCTGCTCTTCGCGGCGTTCATCGGCGGCTTGGAGCGGCCCAGCTCACGAATCAACCAGATTGTGCCCGGCCTCCCCGCGTGGAACACCGGAATGAAGCGCGGCGACGTGATCACCGGCATCAAACAGGCGGGCGAAGATTCCTGGACCCCGATCCGCCTGTGGCGCGAGGTCAAGTTGAACCAGATTCTCGGCGACAAGGTCGGCGACATCGTCATCCGCGTGGACCGCGACGGCGAGGAGAAACAATTCCAGGCCACCACCAGTGCCGACGACGCCTATGCCATCGGCCTGAACCCCGCCATCGCGGGCAAGGGGATGGGCAAGCAGATGGGCTACGTGGGCACGCTGGTCGGCTATGTGCCCGATGAGAGCGGCTTTGCCAAGGCGGGGATAACCTCCGGCTCTAAGCTCCGCAGCATCAACGGTAAAGCGGTCTTCACCTGGAACGATGTCGAATTTGTGCTCCAAGACCTTCCAGGCCAATCGGTCGAAGTCGCTTTTGAAGACCCCGACGGGAAGCCACGGACAGCGGCGATGGTGGTGGACAGCGAGAAATACTGGTGGCTTGGCATTGAGACCGAGCGCACCAACGTGGTGGGCAGGGTGCGGCCTGATTTCCCGGCCGATAAGGCGGGGCTTACGCCCGGAGACCGGATTACCGCCATCGGCGATCAACCTGTTCGCAACTGGCTCGACCTGCATCAGCAGGTGCTCACCGCGGCGGAAAGCACGGTTCAGATGACCGTGGAAACCGGCGGCGAGTCGCGCGTCGTGCAGGTAACCCTGGAAAAAGGCGAAGCCCTGGGTGACGTGTTGGGCATCACCGAAGACGCACCGTTGGTGGTCGGGTTCGCCGAGGGCAGTGATGCAAAGACCGCGGGCGTCGCGATCGGCGACAAACTGCTCCGCTTCTTCTGCCGCAACCCGGCGGAGGCAAACAACGATGAATCGGCCAATGACATGTCCGAGGATCCCTACGGCGGTCGTAAGTTCACCCGCTGGCCACCGGTCCCGCAACTGCGCTTCGGCGGCGATTCCCCTGAAAATGCTCCGGAACCCTTCAACATTCTGGTCGAGCGTCGGGGCGAGCGGCATGTCGTCAAGGTAACGCCCACGTTCGGCGAATGGGGCGTTCCCGGAGCGAGCGCCCGGCTGGACACCTGCCGTGTGGTTCCGCCCGGCGATGTGATGGGTGCCGTGGCTCAGGGATTCAAGGAAACCGTGCATTGGATCGGTCTGGCCGGCCGCACGCTGTGGATGCTGGTCGCCGGTAAATTATCGGGCGACATGGTCTCCGGCCCGGTGGGCATCTTCACCGTGTCACGCTCGCAGGCGGAGGTGGGCCTGCTCACCTTTCTGGAATTCATGGTGATCATCACCGTGCATCTGGGCGTGATCAATCTGGTGCCCTTCCCGGTACTGGATGGCGGGCATCTGGTCTTTCTGCTGGTGGAGAAGGTCCGGGGCAAGCCGATCAACGAGGTGGTGATGGGGCGCATCCTGTACGCGGGGATGCTGACGCTGATTGGCCTGATGTTGTTCGTCACCTGGAACGACCTGTCTAAATTCTTTTAGCGGGGCTTCTCGGCAGATTCTGCGGTAATCACACATGGATATTATCGTGGTCGGCGGCGGGCACGCGGGGTGCGAGGCAGCGTTGGCTGCGGCCCGGATGGGTGCCCGGACACTGCTGCTGACCATCACACGCGAGAGCATTGCCCGGATGTCCTGCAACCCGGCCATTGGCGGGCTGGCCAAGGGCCAACTGGTGCGGGAGGGCGATGCCCTCGGCGGCGAGATGGGCCGCGTCACCGACGCGACCGCCATTCAATTCAAAATGCTCAACGTCAAGAAAGGGCCGGCCGTTCACTCGCCCCGCGCGCAGGTCGACCGCTTCTTGTATGAGCAAACCATGCGCGAACGCCTTGAAGATTGCCCCGGGCTGGAGATCGTCGAGGAGGTGGCCGCCGAGTTGATGGTGGATGACGGTCGCGTGGTCGGCGTGGTGGGCGAGAGTGGCAAGCGCTATCCCGCCCGGTGCGTGATCCTGACCACCGGCACGTTTCTGCACGGCCTGATCCACGTCGGCGAAGCACAACAACCCGGCGGCCGCATCGGAGAGCCGCCCTCCAACTCGCTCTCGGACTCGCTGCGTTCGCAGGGGCTGGCCCTGGGCCGCCTGAAGACCGGCACCCCGCCCCGCCTGGACCGCCACAGCGTTAATTTTACGGGCCTGGAGATTCATCCGGGCGACGAGCATCCGCGCCCCTTTTCGTTCTCGACCGACCGCCTCGACCGCCCCAACATTCCCTGCCACGCCACGCGCACCACGCCCGAAACCCACGCCATCATCCGCGATAACCTGCACCAGGCTCCGCTTTACACCGGCCAGATTCAGAGCGTCGGACCGCGCTACTGCCCCTCGATTGAGACCAAACTCGTCCGCTTCCCGGAGAAGGACTCGCACCTCATTTTTCTCGAACCGGAGGGCATCGGCCACGATTTTCTCTACTGCAACGGGATTTCCACCAGCCTGCCGCGCGGGGTGCAGGACCAGATGGTTCACTCCATTCCGGGGCTTGAGCAGGCCCGTATCCTGCAATACGGTTATGCCATCGAATACGACTTTGTGCCGCCCACCCAGACGCTGCCAACGCTGGAGAGCAAGCTGCTGCCCGGGCTGTTTCTCGCGGGCCAGATCAACGGCACGTCCGGCTACGAAGAGGCCGCGGGCCAGGGCCTGGTGGCCGGGATCAACGCGGTGCGAAGTCTGCGCGGCGAGCCGCCGCTGATCCTGGGCCGCGACGAGGCCTATATCGGCGTGCTGATCGACGACTTGGTGACCGAGGGCACCGAGGAACCCTACCGGATGTTTACCTCGCGCGCCGAATATCGCCTGGTTCTGAGGCAGGACAACGCCGACCGCCGTCTGATGCGATATGCCCACGAGGCCGGCCTGATCTCCGAGGCTCGGTACGACCAGCTCCGCCGCAAAAACGACCTGATCGAATCCACACGGGTTCGGATGCACCAGCAATACCGCGACGGCAAATCACTGGCTCGGCTGCTCAAACAATCGGGCAAGCACTGGGCCGAGGTGGCCAAGCTCTCTCCGGACCTCGCCGCCCTGCCGCCCGATGTGGCGGAACAGGTGGAAATTGAGGTAAAATACGAGGGCTACATTGCGATGCAGCAGCGCGAGATCGAGCGCTTCCGGCGTCTGGAATCGAAGCTCATCCCGCCGGGCCTTGATTATCGTGCGGTCGTCGGCCTGACCTTTGAAGCGGCGGAAAAGCTATCCGTCATCCGTCCGGCATCCCTCGGCCAGGCATCGCGGGTTTCAGGCGTCTCACCGGCGGACATCAGCGTGTTGATGGTCCACCTCGGAAGGAGGTCTTCATGATCAAAAAAACCTTGCTATGGGCAATAACCATCGCCATCGCAGGCGGGCTGACCTATTACATTGTGGCTCGCTCGCTCACCACGGAAGAGGATCGGGTTCGCAACGTGATCGAAGGGCTGATCGCGAACGCAGAAAGCAACGCCGGCAACTTCGCGGTCTATCGCATCCAAACCCAACTGACCGACGACTTCAAACATCACGACGGCCGCCGTGCGTATGGCAAGGACATCATCATCCGAGCGCTCAGCGCCCTGATGGCACAGTACACCGACGTCCGGGTGGAAGTCGCCGGACTGACCGTTCAAATCGGACCGGAGGAAGAGATCGCTGAGGTTCGGTTGAGCGGGCGGGTCATGGCCGCTCCGGCCGGCTCGCCCGGCGGCCCGGTAGAATTGATGACCCGCCCCGGCCACAACCGCGTGTTAATCCACCTGACTAAGACAAACGGCCATTGGAAGGTCAACCGTTCGGAGCTGGTGGCCCACGACTTGAAGGCCGAGGCTCCTGTTGTGCGTTGACTTGGCCGCGAACCGCTGATAAGGTGGTGGTTGAAACGGTCACATTGGCGTGGAGGTTTTGCCGTGATGCAGCACATGAAGCTGTACGAGTTTTCCGTGAGTATGAAACTGCTGCTCACGGGGTTCATCATCCTCACCTGCGTCGCCGGCGTGCTGGCCTTGCTCGCGGCGCACGATTATTGCCGAGGGGCGGACGGCAACTACGGCAGCTTCAGCATCGAAGATATTCATATCACTCTCGGAGGCAGCGACACCCCCATCCTGCTCGCGGCTGTTGAGCGGCCGGACCAGTTCGGCCTGGGCGGCGTCAGCCCGGATAATCTGGCGAAGCTGCGAGTGTGGTGCGAGGCCGGGGCTCCTTTTCGCGATTTCGAAGAGATGCGAAATATCATCCGCCACAGCGGACTCGATCTACCATCCCGCAGCACACCCAATCGGCAGTACGCCTGGCTGCGCTCGCTGGCCCTGCGGCACGACCGCCTCTCCAGTGGGGCATTAATGGGCACGATCGGCCTCTACGGAACCTTGGTCGGGCTGGTCTTTCTGGGACTTGGCATGATGTTCGTGCGCAGCTCACTGTTTGAGAAGACCAAGGTCTTTGTGGTCAGCTCCGCCTTTGCCTTTGCGGTGCTCCTGCCCGTCTTTCTCTGGCAGGCGCGCGACC
>CAZBCO010000370.1:0-4543 GCA_964490295.1 uncultured Planctomycetota bacterium | reverse complement strand
AACCGCGATTTGGTGATGTCCATTGCGGAGATGTGGATACGCATCGTCATCGGCTCCCCGGCGGATGCCGAGCGAGCACAACAGGCGGCCACTGCCGTGACCCGAGCGGATCAACTGTTACAAGTTCTGCCGGAGAACGAACGCGGTCAGATGATTCCGCGCGTAACAGAACATTGGGCGACGCTGTTGGAGCACAGCACCCTCGACGCTCCCCTGGGGCGCCGGCGCGTGGCTCAAGCCGCCAAGGTCTTTCAGGCTCCGGTGCTGGCCCTGGCCGAGCAGGTTCGGACGGGTTTCCAGGGCGTTATCGACCTGGCCAAGGAAGGTGCTCCGGCCCCCCAGCAGACTCTCGCTTTTCAAGAGGCGGCCAAGCACTTGCCGGAGTTGAACCACGCCGTGGAACAGGCCGTGCGGTTCTGGCGGGTTCTGCTCCGTAAGGACAAGCCCTACATCGAGGAGGCTCCGGTGGCCGAGGCGAATCTTCGCCAGATTGCCGAGCGGTTCGACCAGTGCCACGAAGCCTTTGCCGAGTTGTCCGGAGAAGAAACCAGCCGCTTCAGTGCGGTTGCCGAAGATATTTGGCGAATGTTGTATCAACATGATCCTACGAATGAGAAGTATCATGAAAGAGGTCGGCATCAGCGGCGCCGCGAGGTGCCCAGCGCGCATGTGCATGGCCCGGGATGCGGCCATTAATGGCCCGGTCGGTCCGTTGGTGTCGAGTGTGTTGTGTCCGTTTCTGGTCTTGTTTTAGGAGGTAGTATGGTGGCGTGTAAGCGTCTGTTAGTGCTCGCCGCATGCATCTGTTTATGCATGCTGGCGACGAATGCGTTGGGTGCGGATGCGGTTCCGGAAGTCCCGGAATCGGCCGTGGCCGCAGAGAGCGGTCAGGCTTCGACAGCGATGACGTGGGTGCTGTGGGCTTTGGCCCCCGTCGGAGCGATTCTGTCGCTCTTCTTCGCCTTTAAGTTCTCCAAGATGATTATGACGGAGGACGAAGGCACCGAGGAGATGGCAACCATTGCCGGGCACGTTCGAGCCGGCGCCAACGCCTATCTGCGGCAGCAATACCGCATTGTCGGCGTGGTGGTGCTGCTGCTCTTCGGGATTTTCCTGGCGATGGCCTTTGTGTGGAACACGCAAAGCCCGTGGATGCCGTTTGCCTTCCTCGCCGGGGCGTTCTTCTCCGGCCTCTGCGGCTTTCTCGGAATGCGCACGGCGACCAATGCCAGCGCCCGGACCGCGAACGCGGCTCGGCGCGGGCTGAACGACGCCCTGACGGTATCCTTCCGGGCGGGTTCGGTGATGGGCTTAGTGGTTGTCGGTTTCGCCCTGCTCAACATCTGTGTCTGGTTCTTGCTGATGTATTTCATCGGTGGTGTGGATTCGACCGCGGCGCTCAGCGCGATGGCGGTCGCCCTGCTCTCGTCGGGTATGGGTGCCAGCACCCAGGCCCTCTTCGCCCGTGTGGGCGGTGGCATCTTCACCAAGGCCGCTGACGTGGGAGCCGACCTGGTCGGCAAGGTCGAGGCCGGAATCCCCGAAGACGACCCCCGCAACCCCGCGACCATCGCGGACAACGTGGGTGACAACGTCGGTGATGTCGCCGGTATGGGAGCGGACCTCTTCGAGTCCTACGCCAACTCCATTCTGGCCGCCGGTGTGCTGGGCGTTGCCGCTGCGATCCTGATGGACAAGGGCAGCAACGCGATGGGCACGGCTCTGCAGCTCATCGCCTTGCCGATGGCCCTGGCCGGTCTGGGGTGTCTCGCTTCGATCGTCGGTGTCCACATGGTGCGCACCAAGGAAGGTGCAACGCAGAAACAATTGCTGCACGCCCTGACCACCGGCGAGGTCGTGAGCGGCCTCATCTTCGTGGCCGGGTCCGCCCTGGTGACCTGGTTGATGCTCAGGAATACGACCGCCGCCGCCCTTCGCCCCTGGGGTATCTGGGCGTCTGTGGTGACCGGCCTGGTGGCTGGCTTCATCATCGGCAAGGCCACCGAGTACTACACCTCGGCGGACTTCAAGCCGACACAGAACCTGGCTGCTGAGTCGAAGACCGGCCCGGCGACGATTATCATCGGCGGGCTGTCGTGCGGTATGAAGTCAACCTGGTTGCCCGTGGTAACGGTCGTGGTGGGCATCATTGCCAGCTACGGCTTTGCCGGCGGCTTCGCCAACACGGAGATCGGCCTCTACGGTGTGGGTATTGCCGCGGTCGGTATGCTTTCGACGCTGGGAATGATGTTGGCGACCGACGCCTACGGCCCCATCGCCGACAACGCCGGCGGCAACGCCGAAATGGCCGGGCTGGGGCCGGAAGTCCGCGAACGGACCGACGCCCTGGATTCGCTCGGTAACACCACCGCTGCGGTGGGCAAGGGTTTCGCCATCGGCTCCGCTGCTCTCACGGCTCTGGCCCTGATCGCGGCGTTGATGATGGGCGTCAAGGAAGCCAAGGTGTTGGCCGGTGAGGCCGGTGCCGAGAGCTTGACGCTGAAGGCTCTGGTGACCGAGTACGACATCACGCTGATGAACCCGCAGGTTCTGGCCGGGATGTTCATCGGTTCGATGCTGGCGTTCCTGTTCTGCTCGTTCACGATGCAGGCGGTCGGCACCGCTGCGGCGGCGATGGTCGAGGAAGTGCGTCGGCAGTTCCGCGAGCTCGGCATTCTTGAAGGCAAGGGTGAACCGGACTACGCTGCGTGTGTGGCGATCAGCACCAAGGGCGCCCAGAAGGCGATGATGGTGCCGTCGTTGCTGGCGATTGTAGCCCCCGTGGCTACCGGTCTGGTGCTCGGCGTGGCCGGGTTGACCGGCATGCTGGCGGCCGCCCTGGCGACCGGTTTTGTGCTGGCCGTGATGATGGCCAACGCCGGTGGGGCTTGGGACAATGCCAAGAAGTGGATCGAGAGCGGACAACTCGGCGGCAAAGGCTCCGCTTGCCACAAGGCTGCTGTTGTCGGTGATACCGTGGGCGATCCGTTCAAGGATACCTCCGGCCCGTCGCTGAACATCCTCATCAAGCTGATGTCGATGGTGGCGGTCGTCTTCGCCGGTCTGATCGTCAAGTTCAGCCCGGTGGTTGCCGGTTGGCTCGGTATGTAACGGCGAGCTATGCCGTGAATCACAAACAAGGCCCGGCGGTTGAAATAGCCGCCGGGCCTCTCTTTTCACCATCAATATGAGAGAAAACCACCGTGCGTGATTGCGGGGAGAACAGCGCTGTTTAGCTGAGATCAGCGAGGTTATGCTCGAGCAGATCGACCTGATTTTTCAAGTCTGCCGCCTTCTCGCGCTCTTTTTGTACGATTGCGTCCGGGGCCTTGGAGACGAAGGATTCGTTGGCCAGCTTGCGTTCGACACCCGCCAGCTTGCCGCGAGCTTCGGCCAGCTTCTTCTCCAGTCGCCCCCGCTCCTCGTCCAGGTCGATCAGGCCCTTAAGCAGCACGAACACCTGGGCCTGCCCCACGACTTCCGCGGCCGAACCCGACGGTTTCTCGTCGGAGTCCGTCACGGTCAACGCAGAGATGTTGGCCAGATGAGCGATGAAATCCCGGTTCGCCTCGACGGCATCCCGCATGGCTGCGTCGCGGCTTGACATGATCGCCTCGATGGGGTTCTTCGCGGGGATGTTCAGCTTGCTTCGGATGTTCCGCACCGCCCGGATGATATCCTGCACCGTGAGCATATCCGTTTCGAGCTTCGGGGCGTCAAGGGCGGCCTCCGGCTGGGGCCACGGAGCCAGAATCAGCCGCTTCGCCGGTTCAGTCCCCTGCCCCAGCCCGCGCGTCGGAACCGCCGCTCCCAGATGACTCCACAATTCCTCACTGATGAACGGCATCAGCGGATGAAGCAGCCGAAGAATGGTGTCGAGCACCAGCGCCAAGACCGCCTTCGCTCGGCCCTGATCTGAGTCGGCGTTGAGGCGAGGTTTGACGATCTCGACATACCAGTCGCAGAACTCGCGCCAGGTGAAGTCATAGATCGCCTGCGAGGCGTCATTGTATCGGAACGACTCCAGCGCCTCGGTCACGGCCTCGATCACGCGGTTCCGCCGCGTCAGAATCCAGCGATCCTCGAACTCCAGGGCGTTCAATTGCACGGACGGTGCGACCCCGTCCATGTGCATCAGCGCGAACCGAGCGGCGTTCCACAACTTATTGCAGAAGTTACGTCCGATATCGAATTTCGGGCTGCTGTTCACCGTCCGCCCATCCGGCAGTGTAAGCTCCTCGACCGGCATCCGCACGTCCTGCGTCTGGGTGGTCATGTTCAGCAGCGTGAACCGCATCGCATCGGCTCCGTGGCTGGCGATGATATCCAGCGGGTCAATTCCGTTGCCGAGCGACTTCGACATCTTCCGCCCCTCGCCGTCCTGAATCATCGCGTGGATGAACACATCGCGGAACGGGATATCGCCGACGCAGTACTGCCCCATCATCACCATCCGGGTGACCCACAGCGTGATGATCTCGCGCGCCGTACACAGCACGTCGCCGGGGTAAAACGTCTTCAGCATCCCCGTCTCTTCGGGCCA
>CAZBCO010000369.1:0-2986 GCA_964490295.1 uncultured Planctomycetota bacterium | reverse complement strand
ATTCCAATTCGAGATGCCTGTCAAAGGCACCGAGCAAACCACCCTTATTTTCGGCGCCTTCCAGTGCCAATATACCCCTCACGTTGTTTTTTGTAAAGGTGATTGATGCAAAAATGATACATGCCCGGGGCGGTTTGTTGTCTTTCGTCAACAGCGGCGAAGCGCCGCACCTCCCCCGGAAAAGGCTAAAAACCGGTTCCCCAAGGCGTTAACCTTATGGTCGGCTCAGAGCAGGCCCTTGGTGGAAGGAACCCCCTGTTGGCGCGGGTCGATGGACACGGCCTGGGCCAGGGCGCGGGCCAGCGCTTTGAAAATCGCCTCGGTGATGTGATGGCCGTCTTGGCCGTAGGGCACGTTGACATGCAGCGTCAGCCGCCCGTTGGACGCGAAGGCCTGGAGGAACTCGTGCGTGAGCTGCACGTCATAGGAGCCGATCTTCTCCTGCGAGAATGCCACATTATAAACCAACAGTCCCCGCCCGCTGAGGTCCAGCGTGATTTGGGCCAGAGCCTCGTCCATCGGCACGCCGGTCTGGGCGAAGCGGGTGATGCCCGCGCGGTCGCCCAACGCCCGGTCGAGCGCCTGGCCCAGGCAGATGCCGATGTCTTCGACGGTGTGGTGGTCATCGACCTGCGTATCGCCCTCGGCCTTGACCGTCAGGTCGAAGCGGCCGTGCTTGCCGAAAAGTTGGAGCATGTGGTCGAGCAGCCCGATGCCGGTGCCCACCTCGGTGCGGCCAGAGTCGTCCAGAGTCCAGTCCACGCACACCTCGGTCTCGGTGGTCTTACGTTCCACACGCGCATTTCGCTCGGCCATGCGATAATCCTCCTAAGCGTTGTCGCTCGGTATCACAGAATCCTCTGCGGGCAGGCCCACGGGGGGCGGTGCGGCAGAGGCAAGCCCCTGCGGCAGCGGCGCCGCGGCGACGGCCTCGCGGTCCGGCACCACCACGCCGCCGGAGACCACCAGCTTGATCGCGTCGTCCACGGTCAGATTCATCGGGATGACGTCCTCACGCGGGACGAACACGGTGAACCCGGTCATCGGGGCGGGCGAGTTGGGGATGAACACGCTGATCAGCCGCTCGCCCTTCGCGGTCTTAAGCTGGCTGAGGCCCGCGCCGGTGGTGAACCCCAGCGAATAAACCCCTTGCCGCGGATAGGGCACCGCCACCACCCGCCCGCTGAACGGCAACGCGGTGCGCTCCGCCAGGAAAAAATCGCTCACCTGCTTCACCGCCGGATAGACGATGCGAATCAGCGGCACGCGGCGGAACCACTTGTCCAGGCGGCGGAAGAACACCCCGCCCAGATAGGTCGCCACAAAGAACCCGGTGCCCCAGCAGATACCAAGGAACAGCAGGAAGGCGACGGCGTCGCCGATAATCACCGCCCAGCCGGTGGTCGCCACCTGAATGTTCAGCGCCTTCAAGACATCGTTGACCCACACGCCCACCAGCCCGTGGATGGTGCGCAACACCCAGGCCAACAGGAAGATGGTCAGCAGCGTGGGCAGCAACGTCGCAAAGCCGGTCAGCAGAAATCGCCTGGTGCGTCCTTCGGCCAAATCGGTTACTCCTCGGTACGCGGCACATCCAGCGCCACGGCCACTTCGTCGCAATCCGGAAACTTCGGGCAGCGGACACAATCGGCCCAGACCTTGTGCGGCAGCTCGCTCTTATCGACCTGGGCAAATCCCAGCCGCTCGAAGAAGGGAACCACGTAGGTCAGCGCAAAGACCCGCGCCACCCCAAGCAGCCGGGCCTCGTCGAGGCAGGCCTGCACCAGACTCCGCCCGATCCCGGCTCCCTGAGCCGCCTCGGCCACCGCCAGCGACCGCACCTCGGCCAGGTCTTCCCAGACAATATGCAGGCAGCAGCACCCGACCAGTCCGTCGGGGCCGTCGGCCACCGTGAAATCACGCACGTTGTCGTACAGATCGCTCAGCGACAGCCCCAGCATCCGCCCGCGGTTGGCGAACTGGTTGACCAACTGGTGAATCCGGCGCACGTCGCCCAACTGAGCCTTGCGGATTATGATACTCATCCTGCCAGAAACACCTCTTCGGCGGCTCGGATGCCGGCCCCAAGCTCCACCGGGACACCGGCATCGGCCAACGCCATCTCCAGCGCCGAGAGGGAGATGACCACGTCGAAGAGGCCCACATAGCCCATCGTGCTGACGCGCACGATCTTGCCCTTGAGCTGCTCCTGCCCGCCGGCGAACTTCACGCCGAACTTCCGCTCCGCGTTCTTAAGCAGCGCCCCGCCGTCCACGCCATCGGGCAGCGTCAACGCGGTCACGCAGTCCGCCGGGCTTTGGGAGAAGAGGCCCAGCCCCAGCGCCGCGGCCCCGGCCCGCAGGGCCTTGCCCAGCAGCGCATGCCGCGCCCAGACGTTTTCGATGCCCTCGGCCTGAAGCTCGCGCAGCGTGGCCAGCAGCCCGGCAATCAGCGTCACCGCCGGGGTGTAGGGCGTGGTGCCCTTGTCCGCCGCCTTCTTTGCCGCCTGCAAGCTCAGGTAGAAGGCCGTCGGCTTGCCGGTCTGCACCGCCTGCATCGCCTTGGGGCTTGCGGCCACCACCGCCAGGCCCGGCGGCAGCATCAACGCCTTCTGACTGCCGATGGCCGTCAGGTCCACGCCCCAGGCGTCCATCCGGTACTCCACCGCGCCCACCGACGACACGCCATCGACAATCAACAACGTCTCGGTATCGCGGGTGATGCGGCCCAGAGCTTCCACATCGGTCAGCGTCGCGGTCGAGGTCTCGCATAACTGCACGCAGACCGCCCGGATGCCGGGGTCCTTGGCCAGCAGCTCGGCCACCGCCTCCGGCCGCACCGCCGTGCCCCATTCAATGTCCATATTCACCGGGGTGACGCCGAACGCGGTGCAGATATCCGCCCAGCGCTCGCCGAACTTGCCGCCTCGCACGCAGATCGCCCGGTCGCCCGGCCGCAGGGCGCTGCTCACGCAGGCCTCCAGCGC
>CAZBCO010000368.1:0-4102 GCA_964490295.1 uncultured Planctomycetota bacterium | reverse complement strand
CAGCATATCGCTACCACCGGCCCAAGTGGCCTGCATGTAATCATTTTTGGTGTCCAGCATCAAAGAGCCGTTCTCGCCCTTGTACAGGCTGAACCACTTACCGTCCACGTGGAGAAATGCTTCGGGCATATTTTCGTTTCGGGCACCCTCCATGCCCTCCATCCCACCCATATCGCCCATACCATCTCCATCCATGCCCGGAGCTTCTTCACCCTCTCGATAATCTCCTACAAAAAGCACAATCGGGGACTTGCCCGACAGGGCGAGTATCTTTTTGAAATACTCGACTTGGGGGGTATCGGCGGTCGAGATATCCAGTACCAGTTTGGTTTTCGGGGCCTCTCCTTTAAGCTGTTCTTCGACGGTCACTGCCATGTGCCCTTCTGCGCTGGCAGCTCCCAGTTTGATAACCATAATCTGTTTGGATTGCTCGGTCAGGTGGACCGGCGTAAAACTCGGGTTGATCAAAGCCCAAGCGGTCAAGGCGGAACCCCACAACAGAACGCCCGCCATGCATAAGGCACAACTGACGCGAATCCAAGTCTTTAACCCACCTCGAAAATATGCCTTGACATCGTTTTGCATCGCCACACTCCTTTAACTCAAGCCGGTTTTTAAAACTAACGCGCCCCGAACAATGGGGCAACTTAGACCGTAGTCTAACACAAGAACCGATACCAATTCAAATCATTTTTCCGCGC
Organism: uncultured Planctomycetota bacterium; assembly: GCA_964490295.1. Taxonomy (GTDB): domain Bacteria; phylum Planctomycetota; class PUPC01; order PUPC01; family PUPC01; genus CAZBCO01. The sequence continues at coordinate 3,401 of CAZBCO010000368.1, read as the reverse complement.
AGTGGGCAACCCATCCCAAAAGCGCTTGAAATCAGGCCAAAGTCGCATATAATGTTGAGGTTGTGTCAAGTTTCTGATGGTTAGCTTTTCGCCTCAGGCTAAGGATGTATTTGATGAAAAAAGATATTCACCCCGACTACAAGGCCTCTAAAGTCACGTGTATCTGCGGCAACGTGATTGAGACGCGGTCCACGCGGGGCAATTTCGATGTGCAGATCTGCTCCAAGTGCCATCCGTTCTTCACCGGCAAGCAGAAATTCGTCGATACTGCCGGGCGGGTCGAGCGATTCCAGCGCCGTTACGGCAACATCGGCATCAACCGGAAGCAGGAAGCGACCGAACCGGCTGCCGCCACTGAGCCTTCCAATAAGAGCTGATAGCCTGGAGAGGCCACTATGTTCAAGGGCCCTCTTGTCGCCAGGCTTGCTCAACTCGCAGATCGCGTGGCGGAGTTGGAGGGGATGCTCGCCGACCCCGAAATCATCAGCAATCACGGCGCCTACAAAAAGTACGCCAAAGAGCACGCCTTTGCCTCCAGGGCGAAGGCGATGTATCGCCGCTGGGAAGCCCTCGACCGACGCCTCAACGAAGCTCAAGCCATTCTGGACAACGAGACCGACCAGGAGTTGATCGCATTGGCCAAGGCCGACATGGTCGACGCCGAGGCCGACAGTGAGGACTTGGAAGCCAAGGTCACCGACCTGCTGATCAGTGACGACGAAGACGCCCGACGCGACGTTATTATCGAAATTCGAGCCGGCACCGGCGGCAGCGAAGCCGCGCTCTTCGCGGCAGACCTGTTCCGGATGTACGAGAAATACGCCGAGGGGCAAGGCTGGAAGACCACCCTGGTGTCGAGCCAGCCGACGGAACTCGGCGGCTTCAAAGAAATCATCTTTGATGTGAAAGGCGATGACGTTTACAGCCGCCTTCGTGCGGAGAGCGGCGGACACCGCGTTCAGCGGGTGCCGATCACCGAGACCAGCGGGCGGATTCACACCTCGGCCGTGACCGTGGCCGTGATGCCCGAAGCCGAGGAGGTGGACGTCACCATCAACGACGAAGACGTCCGCATTGACCGCTTCTGCTCCTCCGGGCCGGGAGGCCAAAGCGTGAACACCACATACTCGGCGATTCGTGTGACTCATCTGCCCAGCGGGCTGGTCGTCTCCTGCCAGGATGAAAAGAGCCAAATTAAAAATCTGTCGAAGGCCATGCGCGTCTTGCGCAGTCGGCTTTACGAGCACGAGCTGGCCGAGCGTAAGCAGGCCCGCGACGCAACCCGGAAGACGCAGATCGGATTTGGGGACCGAAGCACTCGCATTCGCACCTACAATTTCCCTCAGAACCGCTTGACCGATCACCGCCTCAACCAGAACTATTCTCTGGAGCAAATTCTCAACGGCGAGTTGGATAAGCTGATCGACGACCTGCTGGAGATGTACAAGGAACAACAACTCGCCGAATTGGCCGAGAAGTTGGCTGCCGATGAGTGACCGCTGGACGGTTCTTAATCTGCTGAATGTCACCAAGGCGTTCTTTGAGAAGAAGGGCATTGTTGACAGTGCTCGGTTGGATGCCGAGTTGCTGCTCGCCAAAGCACTGGATTGCCGCCGCATCGACCTTTACGTTCGCTTCGATCAGGTGGTGGCCGAGCCGCAGCTGACCCCATTTCGCGACATGGTGCGGCTGCGGGGCGAACGGAAACCGGTGAAGCAGATTCTCGGATCTTGCGAGTTCATGTCGCACGAGTTCGAGATATCGCATGAGGTATTGACGCCACGGCCCGAAACCGAATTGCTGGTCGAAATGGCCGTGGCAGCGCTGGATGATGAGCCACGGGTGGCGGTGGACTTGGGCACGGGGTCGGGCAACGTGGCGATCTCCATCGCTTTGGCGAAGCCGCACGTCATCGTCCACGCAACGGACATCTCCGGAGAGTCTCTGGCCGTGGCCTCTCGAAATGTGGAGCGTCACGGCCTGAGTGACCGCGTTCGGCTTTATGAGGGCGATTGGTTCGGGCCGGTCGAGGGCCTTGTGTCGGTCGATCTCGTCGTGTCCAATCCGCCCTATGTCGCGGAAGACGAGTACCGCGGACTGGAGCCGGAGATCACACGCTACGAACCCCGGCAGGCCCTTGTGGCCGACCAGGACGGCGCCGGGCACGGCTTGCGGATAGTGGCGGACTCGGTGCAGCGGCTGCGCCCCGGCGGTCGGTTGCTGTTGGAACTCAGCCCCCAAACGATCGGGAGGGTGGCGGAGGCGGCCGAGCAAAGCGATGCCTTTGACGAAATAACCGTCCGGAAGGACCTGGGCGGAGCGGAACGCGTGCTGCAAGCACGCAGGAAGACCGGAACATAATGGATCGATTCGACATTCAAGGTGGAACGCGGCTGGAAGGCACCGTCCGGGTGAACGGTGCCAAGAACGCCGCCCTGCCGATTATGGCGGCGGCGCTGATGGGGACCGGTACAAGCCGCATCCTGGGCGTGCCCGACCTCCGCGATGTCAGCACGATGATGTGCATCCTGGAAGAACTGGGCGTCCGAACGGAACGGGCCGACGACGGGGCGCTTGAGATCACCCCGCATAACGAGGCCCTGTGCGAAGCCCGTTACGATCTGGTCAACAAGATGCGCGGCAGCGTATGTGTGCTTGGTCCTTTGCTTGGGCGACGAGGACGAGCCAGGGTTTCCTTGCCGGGTGGATGTGTCATCGGGGTGCGCCCCATCGACCTGCACATGAAAGGCATGACCGCCCTGGGGGCGGACATGATGCTCCGCGACGGATATGTCGAGGCCACCGCCTATCGACTGCGCGGGGCGGATATCTATCTCGGCGGAGCTTTCGGCTCCACCGCCCTGGGCACCTGCAATGTGATGATGGCGGCCTGCCTGGCCGAGGGCACCACGGTCATCGAATGCGCTGCGTGCGAGCCTGAAGTCACCGACCTGGCCCAATTCCTGAACCGAATGGGCGCCCATATCCAAGGGGCCGGCAGTCACCGCATCGTGATTGAGGGCGTCAAAGAGCTGCACGGGGCGGAACACGAGGTCATCCCGGACCGCATCGAGGCGGGAACTTTTATTGCCGCTGCTGCGATCACACGCGGCGACGTGACGATTGAACGCATGAACCCCGAACACCTTGTCGCCGAGATGGATTCCTTCCAGAGAATCGGCATGGATATCACCCTGGCGAAGGATTCCTGCCGTGTGAGGGCCTCCGGCCGCCTGTCGGCCACCGATGTGGTCGCCCTGCCCTTCCCCGGCGTGCCCACCGACCTCCAGGCTCAGGTCTCGGCCCTGCTGACCACCGCGGACGGCATCAGCGTGGTGACCGACAAGGTCTTCCCGGACCGCTTTATGCATATCCCGGAATTGACGCGCATGGGCGCCCGA